>JAVJQK010000044.1 GCA_040218145.1 Sandaracinaceae bacterium
AGCTCCGGCCTGATCGCGCGACCTCTTCACCGACCTCAGCGGCCTTCGGGACGCTGGGGTGTGGGCGTTCCGTCTCGGTGAGTGCCGTGGGGCGCTCGGCGGCGTTGAATCGGGCTCAGCGGCAGCAGCCTCTCGCCCGTCATCGAGCACCAGACACACGCGCCGTCGCACTTGCCGCAATCGGCCTTGTCGCAGACCCCGGTCCGGCTCTCTGCTCCTCCGCAGCAGCAGCCTCTCGCCCGTCATCGAGCACCAGACACACGCGCCGTCGCACTTGCCGCAATCGGCCTTGTCGCAGACCCCGGTCCGGCTCTTGCTCCTCTGCGCGGCTCTTGCTCCTCTGTGCTCGCGTTCGCTTCGGTTCGGCTCTTGCTTCGCGCGCAATCGGCCTTGTCACAGACCCCGGTCCGGCTCTTGCTCCTCTCACATGTTGCTTGCTCCTCTCACATGTTGCTCCGCGCGGTCGGCCGCTGGACCGGCGCGCGGCCGATCCGGCCTTGTCACAGACCCCGGTCCGGCTCTTGCTCCCCGGCCGCGTTCGCTTCGGTTCGGCTCTTGCTTCGCGCGGTCGGCCGCTGGACCGGCGCGCGGCCGATCCAGCGGTCGAATCGCATCAACGAGCGATGAGCTGGATGCCGTTGACCGCGGCGGTGGGCAGCGTGGCGGCGCCGGTGGCTGCGAGGTCCAGCGTGAGGGTGTCCTCGGTGTGCATCGGCGAGACGTAGTAGTTGCCGCCGTCGCCCGCGCCCTCGAGCAAGTCGTAGGTGCCGTCGAAGGTGGGCATGACCGCGCCCATGACGCTGTCGGAGCCGACGTCGAGGGTGAAGGTGGCCATGTGGCTCGCGGGGAAGCCGCCGCCACGACCGATGTAGACGACGACGTCGTAGCCGTCCGGGAAGTGCGCGTTGAGGTTCTCGATCGTGAACGTGGCGTCGCCCATGCGCTGCCAGGACCGGCAGCCCTGGAACATCATGGTGTGATCCGCTGACGGTCCACCCGAGAGCGTGGTGGTCTCGATGTCCTGACAGGACCAGCTCACCGCGACGCCAGTGGCGACGCCGTCCGCGCCGACCAGGTCGGCCTTCATGCCATCGTCACCCTGCCCCGGGCCCGCGCCGAGCGCGTTGTTCCAGCTCGCCGTCGGAGTCTGCCCGGCCTCGTCCGTCTCCTCGAGGGTGGGCGAGTCGTCCCAGCTCACGCCGATTGTGGACGGGATGGCCGTCTCGCAGGTGTCCCCACGGAAGCCGGTTCCGTCGCAGTCGCAGACCGGCGCGTCTGCCGGGGCGGAGCAGGTGCCGCCGTTCATGCAGGGGTTCGGGTCACACGGGTCCGGTCGGCCCGCGTCACCGGGACCCGCGTCGTCGTCGCCAGGCCCCGCGTCGTCGTCGCCAGGCCCCGCGTCGCTCGAGATGCCGGAGTCGTCGCCGACCCCGGTATCCGGGGGGGTCACGACGCCGTCGTCACACCCGCCCAGAAGGAGAAGAATTCCACAAACTAGGATTATTACCCTGTACATGAAACCAGGATACAGCAGATCGGGCGAGCTCAGAAGAGGATCGAGCAGCTCGCGGTGGTCTCGGCGGTGTTGTTCTCGTCGCGGCACTCGACCAGCTCCGCGGGGTCGTTGGCGGTGACGCGGAAGCGCTCGTCGCCGCCGGGCTCGCGGCCGGTGCGGTCGAAGGGGACGGCGAAGGCTTCGGCCTCGCCGGGGAGAAGATCGCGGGTGGTGGTCACGCGGGTGACCAGGGTGAAGCCGCTCGCGTCCTCCACGAAGACGGCGACCTGCGCGCCGGCCGGAGCCGCGCTCCAGCCCTGGTTCTGCACGCGGAAGTTGAGGGTCATGGCGTCGGGGCAGCCGAGGAGATCGACCGCGAGATCGATCGGGACGAGGTCGGCGAGGTTGAGGGCGCCGGGCTGCACGTTGAGGCGGAAGTCGTTGAGCGCGGGCACGCTCCAGTTGGGGCGCTCCACGCGCGGGATCTCGCCGCGCTCGCTCACGTTGGTCACGTGATAGGTGTGCTGGTTCCAGATGCGGCGCGTGCCGACCCAGTCGCGCGTGGGGCTCGCGAAGACGCGGATGCCGTTGGTGCCGAGGTTCTCTCCCGCGGCGATGCGGCCCATCTCGCACGTGCCGAGCTCGGGGCGGGAGGGGCACGTCGCGAAGCCGCCGCCGTAGTTGTTGGACGCGATGACGATCTCCGCCGCGCCGTCGGTGTCGACGTCGACGATGACCGGGTACTCCCAGAGGGTCGCGCTCGTGTTGCACATGCAGAAGCGCACGTTGCCGTCACGGCCGTCGTAGACGCGGAGCCAGTAGTGGTCGCTGTAGACGACCTCGGCCACGCCGTCGCCGTCGAAGTCGAAGACGCTCGAGCCGGTCTTGCGGCTGCTCGCGTCGTCCGAGGGCGAGGCCCACTTGAGCGTGCCGTCCGCCTCGAACACGGCGTAGGCGTAGGCGCCAGCCGCCGCGATCTCCGGCTCGGCGTCGTCGTCGAAGTTGGCGATGGTGGGCGGTCCGCCGCCGCCGACGGTGCCCGCCGCGACGTCGCCCGCGGGCGCCATGCCGGCGTTTAGGTCGAACGGGCCCCAGCGATCGGTGCCGTCTGCGTTCAGGGCGCGCAGCCAGTGGTCGCCCGCGTAGGGCGAGGGCGTGAAGGCGCTGTGCACGACGACGACCTCGGGCGAGCCGTCGCGATCGAGATCGCCGATGGCGGGGTAGCCGTCGAGGAAGTCGGCCGTCCGGTCGTAGAGCGTGCTCCCGTCGGCGCGGTAGGCGACGTTGCCGCCGACGACCTCGAGCTGCCCGTCGCCGTCGAGATCCGCCGCGGTCGTGTAGTCGCAGGGGCTGTGGGCCGCGGTCGCCCAGCCGCCCGTGCCGACGCAGTCGCGGTGCCATTCGAGCTCACCCGTGACGCCGTCGAGCACGGTGTAGCGGACGAAGACCTCGGCCGTTCCGTCGGCGTCGAGATCGGCGAGCGCGGGCGCGGCCTGTCCACACGCCGCGCGCGGATCGCTCGCGCGCCAGAGCAGGGTGCCGTCGTGGTTGAAGGCGATCAGCTCACCCTGCCCGTCCGCGTCGGAGCCGCAGCTGACGATCTCGTTCCACCCGTCTCCGTCGATGTCGCCGATCGCGACCTGCCCGCCCGGCGTGGTGCGGTGCGCGGGATCGGTCACGTCGAACACGCTCGATCCGTCGGCGCCGCTCACCGCGCGCAGCACGCCATCGGAGGTGTAGTTGCCGCCCGCGAAGGTGTTGAACACCACGTCCGGGATGTCGTCTTCGTCCGCGTCGCCATCGCCGTCGTCGTCGTTCAGCGAGGCGACCATGGGCGCCATCATGACCTGGCGATAGGTGGGGAGCGCGGCGCCCGTTCCGTCCCAGTGCCACAGGAGCGTGGGCAGCACCTCGCCGCCGCTCGGCGCGATCTCGCACGCCTCGCCGCCGGGTTGGGGCAAGCACCGGCCGAGGGTCGGCTCGCAGTACTCGCCCGCGCCGCAGTCGATGAAGTCCTCGCACGGGGTGTCGGGCAGGAAGCACGCGCCGCTCGCGCAGACCTCGCCGTCGCCGCAGCAGGTGTCCTCGCAGCGCACGTTGGCGCCGCAGTCCACGCGGCAGATCGCGCCCTCGCAGACCTCGCCCGTGCCGCAGCAGACCGTGCCGCAGAGCGACTCGCGCGGGCAGCACGCGTCGTCGGTGCCGCACACCTCGCCCGCGCCGCAGCACTCCGCGCCGCAGCTCCGCTCACCGGGCGCGCAGCTCATGGTGGGCGCGTCGGTGCCGGCGTCGGTCGCGCCGTCCATCGGCGTGTTCATCACGCAGCGGGAGTCCACGCACGAGAACCCGGCGCCGCAGTCGGCCGAGGTCGCGCACTCGGGCTCGGCGGGGCCGGAGCAGTCGCAGCCGGAGAGGAGCAGGAGCGAGGAAGCGAAGAGCAGGCGAAGAGGCATGCCGATCACTCTCGCCCGAGCGGGCCGCCTCGTCTAGCTACCGAGCCCGAAGGATCTCGAAGCGCGACGGCCCGATTCTCGGTTCGGGGCGACAGGGAATGCGCCAGCATTTCGAGGAGGCCCGGGAGACGAGGCTCCCAGCCGTGGAGCAACTCAGCGCGCGCAGCTGACCTCCACGCGAACGCGTTCGCCGTCCGCGAGCCGTAGGCGGTCGGCGCCGCTGCCGGGGCGCGCGGCCGGGTCGTCGGTGAGGTCGTCGGGCGCCAGCAGGGTGGGGGTGGTCGCGAAGCGCGCCGTGCGCCCGATCGGCACCGCGGCGGCGTGGCGACCTGGGCCGTCGACGTCGACGCGGTACACGACGGAGGGCTGGCCGCCGCGCGCGAGGCCGTAGCTGCGGGCCCAGGTGTCCCACGCGACCTCGGGCTCGGTCGGGACCGGCGGCTGAGGGAAGGCGTCGTTGAAGTCGAGCTCGGTGTTCGCCTCCACGAAGACCGAGACCGGGCGGCCCGCCGGGACGCGCGCCTCGTAGCGCGCCGGCAGATCGGCGCGCGGGGTGGCCACCGTGATCGCGTCGAGCTCTGGCATGATCTCGAGCGCGTCGCCGGCGAAGCGACCGACGTCGGGGTGCTCCTCACGCTGAGGCCCCGCGCGATCGCGACGCGGCGGATAGGGTGAGTCGAACGGCACCGGCCGCATGCGCGCGCCCGACGCGTCCACGAACGGCTCGACGACGTCGGTCTCGTCCTCTCGCAGGTAGCGCCCGGACTCACCGCCCCAGAGACTCGCGCAGGTGATCGCGTCCATCCGCTCCACCGCGCCTCTGTGGAACGACATGCAATAGAACGAGTCGATCTCGGGACCCCGGGCGTGCCCCGCCGCGAAGCCCTCCGGCCCTTCGAGGAACACGACCGAGCGGAAGGCCCGTCCGCCCGTCTCGAGGCGTCGGCCGGCCCAGCGCGGCAGGACGTCGAGGCGCCGGCCCATCGGCCAGGCGTAGCCGGTGTTCATCTGCTGCGCGCCGGGGCGGTTCCCGAGGCCGCGGAGAGACGTGGCCTGCGTGACCGCGACCGTCTCGAGGCGAGCGCCGTCGTCGTGCTCGATCCACACCGCGATCTGAGCCCGGGCCGTGGGCACGAACCCGATGGCGAGCGCCCACTCCTCGCACCGGAGCGGCGCGCCGCTGTCGGGAGCGCCCGCGTCGGCAGGCGCGCCGTCCGGAGGTCCCCCCGCGTCCCGCGGCTCCATCGAGTGACTGCCGCTGCAGCCGACCAGCGCGATCGTCAGCAAGAGAAATGAACGCATTTCGACGTTCATCTTGCGCGCTATGGCCGACCAAGTCACGCCGCCCGCGCGCTGGGGCCAACAGCAGGCGAACGGTCAGAGACGCCGGGTCACGCCTCCGTGCGGGGGCGCGTGTCCACGTCGCGCAGCACGCCGGGGTCGTCGACGGGGACGGGCGTGAACCCGTGCAGGCGCACCAGGCTTCGCGCGCCTTCGTCCCCGTCGAGGGCGCGGAGGGCCGGGTGGTGCACGCGCGCGAAGCGCACGGGGTGCCCAGGCTGACCGTCGAAGGTGGGGCGGGCGATCGGGGCAGACGCCGAGGCGAGGGCGGAGACGGACGCGGGACGAACGAAGGGCATGTCGCCGAGCGCGATGAGGACCGCGTCGGCGTCGACGAGGCGCATGCCCGCCGCGATCGACGCGCCCATGCCCCGCTCGGGGTGTGGGTTCGTGATCAGCTGCGCGTCCAGGCCCGCGAGCGCAGCGCGGACGGCGTCGGCGTCGTGGCCGAGCACGACCGTGGTGGGGAGCGCGGCGAACGACGCGGCGGCGCGGCGGATCATGGGCACGCCGTCGAGGGGATGGAGCAGCTTGTTCTCCGGCCCGAAGCGCCGCGACGCGCCCGCCGCGAGCAGGATCACGTGGGTCTTCATCGGCGCCGCTCGCGGATGAGCTCGGCGAGGATCGACGCGGCGATCTCCGGCGGGGTGCGCGCGCCGATGTCGAGCCCGACCGGACCGTGGAGGCGATCCATCCGCGGGCCGACGATCGGCGTGAGGCGCTCTCGGCGCGCGGCCTGGTTGCGTCGGCTCCCGAGGGCGCCGACGTAGAACGCGTCGGAGGGGAGCGCGACGCGAAGGGCGTCGTCGTCGATCTTGGGGTCGTGGGTGAGCACGACGACCGCGGCGCGTGAATGCAGTCGTTCGCGGAGCGCGTCGGCGGGCCAGGCCACGAGGCGCTCGGCGTCGGGGAAGCGCGCCTCGGTCAGGAAGCGCGCGCGAGGATCGATCACCGTCACGGCGTAGCCGATCTGACGAGCCATCGGCGCGAGGGCCTGCGCGATGTGCACGCCGCCGACGATGAGCAGCGACCAGTCCCGCCCGATCGGCTGGAGGAACCGGCCCCCCTCCACGCGCGCCTCGCCCGGATCGAAGGCGGTCCAGCGCTCTTCGAGTGTCTCCAGATCGACGCTGCGCGTGCCCTCGCCCGGGAGCTCGGTGAGCGGGCTCGCCAGCAGCTCCAGCTCGCCGCCGCAGGGGAGCCCGTGCTGCCACGCCGTGTCGTCGCTGACGCCGACGGTCCAGCGCTGGGGTCCTCTCTCGAGGGAGGCGCGCGCCCGCTCGAGGGCCTCGGCTTCGACGCACCCGCCCGAGACGGAGCCTGCGAACGTGCCGTCCTCGACGACCACCAGCGCGCTGCCGACCGGGCACGGCGCCGAGCCCCAGGTCCGCAGCACGACGACCCAGGCGAGGCGGCGCCCGTCGGCGAGCCAGGAGCGCGCGAGGTCGATGGGATCGCTCACCGCCGGAGCGTAGCGTGATGCGACGGCGGGACAGGCGAAGCCTCGGGACTACGTCTCGCTCATGGACGGAAGCATTCCCACGCTGCTGGCGATGTTGCTGGCCCTCGTGCCGGTGTGGATCGTCTGGCATCAGCCCCGACACCGCGACCCGCACGGGGACTGAGGACGCGAAAGCTCCTTGAACACCGGGGGGGAACCGGTTAGCCCTCTGTCTCCTCATGGTGGCGCTCAACCCCGCTCAAAGTGCAGCTGTCGAGCACGGCGACGGGCCCTTGCTGGTGCTCGCCGGGGCTGGCAGCGGCAAGACACGCGTGATCACCCATCGCATCGCGCGGCTGTGCGAGCGCGGCATCCCGCCCGAGCAGATCCTCGCCGTCTCGTTCACGAACAAGGCCGCGGCGGAGATGTCCGAGCGCATGATCCCGCTCGTCGGACGCAACCGCGCCGACCGCCTCTGGCTCAGCACCTTCCACAGCTTCGGCGTGCGCTTCCTGAGCGAGGAGACCAAGGCGCTCGGCTACCCGACGCGCTTCGTCATCTTCGACCAGGGCGACGCGATGGGCGTGGTCCGCGAGATCGTCAAGCGCGAGGGCCTCGCCGAGCGCCAGATGGACCTCTACTCGGTGCACTCCCGGATCTCGCTCTGGAAGAACCAGGGGATCACGCCCGAGAACGCGCCGCAGAACGACTTCGAGTACGACGTCGTCGCGCGCGAGGTCTACCCGCACTACGAGGCCGCGCTCCGGAACATGTGCGCGGTCGACTTCGACGACCTCGTCTACCTCCCGGTGAAGCTCCTCCAGAGCAAGCCCGCCCTGCGCGAGAAGTGGCGCAACCGCTTCCGCTACATGCTCGTCGACGAGTTCCAGGACACCAACCGCATCCAGCTCGATCTCGTGCAAGCGCTCGCGAACGACCGCGGCAACGTCTGCGTGGTCGGCGACGACGACCAGTCCATCTACGGCTGGCGCGGCGCGGAGGTCGGCAACATCCTCGACTTCGACCAGCACTTTGGCGGCGCGACGATCATCAAGCTCGAGGACAACTACCGCTCGCGCTCGCCGATACTCGAGGTCGCCAACGCCGCCATCGCTCGCTCCAAGCGCAAGCGGCACGACAAGGTCCTGCGCTCGTTCAAGGGCCCGGGCCCGAAGGTGCGACTCGTGAACCTGACCGATCAGGAGCACGAGGCGAAGTTCGTCGCGCACGAGATCCGCGTGCTCCGCAAAGAGGGCCACGACATCGGCGAGATGGCGGTGCTCTACCGGTCGAACCTCCAGGCGCGGCCCATCGAGGAGGAGCTCCGCGTGCAGGGGCTGCCCTACCGCCTCTACGGCGGCACGCAGTTCTTCGATCGCAAGGAGGTCAAGGACGCCGTCGCGTATCTCCGGGTCGTGGTCAACCCGTACGACGAGCTGTCGCTGCGGCGCGTGATCAACTACCCCACCCGCGGCATCGGCGACACGACCATCCAGCGCATGACGCAGTGGTCGCTCGCGTACGGCAAGAGCTTCGCGGACGCGCTCCGCATGATCGATCAGATCCCCGACGTGCCCGATCAGGCCAAGCGCGGCGCGCGCATGCTGAGCGCGGGGCTGGCCCGCGCGCGCGACAACTTCTCGGCCGGGACCAACCTCGCGGGCGCCGCGCGCCAGCTCTTCACGGACGTGGGGCTCGAGCGGCTCATCAAGGAGGACAAGAACCCCTCCGTGCAGAAGCGATGGGGCAACGTCGAGTACGTGCTGCGCTCGCTCGAGAAGTACGAGGCGAAGCCGGGCGGCGAGCGGCCGAGCGTCGGCCAGTTCCTGACCCGCATCACGATGAAGATGGACCAGGAGGCCGAGGAGACCGGCGCGCGCGTGACGCTCTCGAGCCTTCACGCGAGCAAGGGCCTCGAGTTCGACGTCGTCTTCCTCATCGGGCTCAACGAGGGCCAGCTCCCGCACAGCCGCACCACCGACCCGAAGGTGACCGAGGCGGCGCCGACCGACGTCGAGGAGGAGCGCCGGCTCTTCTACGTGGGCGTCACGCGCGCCCGCGAGCAGCTCTACCTGACCCGCCCCAAGCGCAAGGTCCTGCGCGGCAAGGTCACCCCGCTCGTGCCGACCCGCTTCTTCGAGGGGCTGCCCGAGGAGCACCTGGAGCACTTCGAGCGAGAGCTCGACGCGCCGGTCGAGGCGGACGAGGCGGTGGCGATCGGCCAGGCGCTCCTCGCGCAGCTCCGCGGCAAGTGACGGCCGCCGAACGGCCCGTGGTTGTGTGACACTCCGCCGATGCGATCGACCCAAGCGCTCACCTCCCTCGCCCTCTCCGGGCTCCTCTTCGCCTGCGGCGGCGCCTCACCCGGCAGCGACTCGGCCGACGGCCAGACGCTCAGCGTGGAGGCCACCTGCGATCTGGTGCGCGATCGACTGGGGGTCGTGGGTCGCCGCGTCGAGTCCATCGACACGAGCGAGGGCAGCGAGCCGCCGTTCGCCGAATTCGGCGCCTCGTTCCGCGCGCTATCGGGAGAGCTCGATCGACCGGTGGTGGAAGAGGCGCAGCCGATGATGAGCGCCTTGCAGGAGCGCGTGACGCGGATCGCCACGGTGAGCGAGGAGCTCGCGGGTCGCACTCCCGGCATGCTGGCGGCCCCGGCGCGATT
Source organism: Sandaracinaceae bacterium (assembly GCA_040218145.1). Classification (GTDB taxonomy): domain Bacteria; phylum Myxococcota_A; class Polyangia; order Polyangiales; family Sandaracinaceae; genus JAVJQK01. The sequence continues at coordinate 9,396 of JAVJQK010000044.1, forward strand.
GGAGGAGCTCGGACAGGTGCTCGGCGGCGTCGGCGAGGGGCTCCGCGCGGCCTGTCAGCCGCCGACGGACGCCTGCAGGCAGGTCGGCGCCACTCTCCAGAGGATGGAGTTCGACACGGGGGCCCTCGACCGCACCATCGAGGGGCTCGAGGCCGTCGCGCCCCCGCCCGAGGAGGACGCGCTCCAGGCCGTCGTTCAGGCCTACCTGCCGCCGCTTCGCGAGATGCGCGAGATCGCCCAGGCCCTCGAGGCCTACAACGAAGACCTCGCCGGCTTCCAGGCCGCCATCCGCGCCCTGGAGTCGATGCCGGAGGCCGACGCGCTCTGCGGGGAGGAGACGACGGGCGGCGAGGGCTGAGCGTCCCGACCCTCACGGTGAGAGCCGCGCTCTCGCATGTGCGGGGGCTCCTTGCGCGCCGGGCCCCTGATGACAGCCTGCGGTCAGGCATGTTGAGATGGTCGGTCGCGATTCTGCTCGGCGGATGTGTCCCGTCGGTGGTCATGCCGTCGGGCGAGGCGGAGCGCTCCGCCCCATCGTGCCCGGCCGAGGCGGCGCCGGACGCCTACGTCTGGTCGAGCGTCGAGGTCGTCGACGTGCGCCCCGAGCGGGAGCTCGTCGGCAAGGCCCGCATCCATCGCACGCGGGGCGCGCGCCTGCTCGTCCGCGCCCCCCACGCCGCCGCGGAGCTCGAGCAACTGGCGCGCTGCCGCGCGGCGCGCGTCTCCTCGGAGGGGCCGAGCGACGACCCCCTCGCCGTCCCGGGTGTGGAGGTCGAAGTCCGCGACGCCCGCGGCGGCCTCGAGATGCGCCTCACCAGCCCCCACCGCGAGCGCGCGCTCGAGCTCGAGCGCCGCGCCGAACGCGCCAAGGAGCGCGGCCGATGGCCCCCTGTGGTCAGTTCGAGCGGACGACGACGCCCAGAACGGTTGTGAACGCGGCCTCGTCGATGTCGCCGGTGGACGGGTCCTGGAAGCCGTCGCCTTCGTCGGTCACGGCGTCGACGCGGTTGTCGAGGCGGATGATGATGTTCTCGGTGGGCGTGACCTCGATGGTGGCGGTGCCGGTGACGAGGCCGCTGCCGGTGTCCGGGTCGCCGATGTACTCGCCGCGCAGCGCCAGGCCGAAGTGATCCGAGAGGCCCAGGCGGCCGGCCAGCATGACGCCCCAGAGCTGATCGTAGCTGCCGCCGCCGAGGTCCTCGGCGCTGTAGTCCGCGTTGGCGCTGATCGTGAGCGCCCCGAGGTCGAGGCCGACGACGACGTCGCCGAAGTGGCGCCACAGCTCGTTCTCGCCATCACCCTCCGGGCCGCCGAGGTAGCCGGCGCTGACGGTGAGCGCGCCCTCGGAGTAGCTGAGCTGCGCGCCGAAGCTCTTCATATCGTTGTTGTCGATGACGTTGTTCCAGCCGTTGACCGCGAGCCCGGTGAGGGTGACGGACTCGGTCGGCGCGTACGAGACGCGGAAGCCCGTGTGATAGAAAGGCTGGACGAGGTTGTAGAGCGCACCTCGACTGTACGTCGGGTTCTGCCAGCTCTCCGACACCTCGGCGCCGTAGATGGTGTCGAACTGGCCGAAGTCGATCTGGAAGCGGTCCACCGGACGCCAGGAGACGAAGGCCTGCTTCACGAACTGCATGCCGTCCGGCAGGCCGCTGGTGGGCCCGAGCAGGCGCGGCGTCGAGGTGCCGAAGCGGAGGTTCACGGTCGCGCCGATGGGGCCGTCCTCATACGCGACGTCGAGGCCGAGGAACGAGAGCGTCAGCCCGCCCACGTGCGTGAAGGGGCGGTGCGAGAGCATCATGCCGCGGTCACCGCCGAACGGATCGTTCGCGGTCCAGATGGCCTGCGCGTAGCCGTCGGCGAAGAGCGAGAGGGAGAGGTCGTCGGTCCACGCGGCCTCGGGCGCGGGCGGGGTCGCCTCGGCGGCCGGCTCGGGCGGCTCCTCGGGCGCGGCGGCGGGGGGGACGGGCTCGGCGTCCGCCGCGTCGGCGACCGGGGCCTGCTCGATCGCGGCCGTCGGCGCGGGGAGCGTCGCCTCCGGCGCGGGCTCGGGCGTCACGTCCGCCTCCAGCTCTGCCACCGTCGTGATGGCGGGCTCTGCTTCCTCGGCCGGCGTGTCCAGGTCGACCTCCTGCGCGTACGCAGGGAGCGCGACACCACACGTGAAGGCGAGGCTGAGCAATCGGTTCGTGAGCTTCATGGTCTCCTCCTGGTCGAGCGCAAGGGCCTCGAACGGGCAGGAGAATGGGCGTCGCTCGTTTCGAATCGATTTCGCGATCGCCAACTGTCGCGAACAACGACGCAATGCGTCATCGCAAACCTCGGTGCGCCTCGTCGGGCGACGGACGCACCGGTGCACCGCGACGCCCGGTGAGAGGTCGCGGGCAGCCTGCTGGCGCTTCTTTTCCAACCGGTTTCGGGTTGGAAAGAAACCCGGTTTCGTGGCGCGGGGCGGCCGTTCGGCCAGAATGCGGCCATGCGGCTCGCGACTCTTCTCGGCCCGGACCTCAAGGACGCGCTCCAGACGGATCCGGCGGCGCTCCACGAAGCTCTCGAGGAATTCCACCCCGAGGACATCGCGGAGATCGTCGAGGACATCGAGCTCGACGACGCGGTGTCCCTCTTCCGCGCGCTCCCCGACGACTGGGGCGCCGACGTGCTCGAGCGCCTGCCCTTCGAGGTGCAGACCGGCATCATCGGCAAGCTCTCGGTCGAGGAGGCGGCCGGCGTCCTGAGCGAGATGTCCCCCGACGATCTCGTCGACGTCGTGCAGGAGCTGAGGGAAGAGCAGCAGGAGCTCGTCACGGAGCTGCTCGTCCACTTCGAGGAGCACGAGCCCGAGGTCGCCGAAGAGGTCCGCGAGCTGAGCGCGTACGCGGAGGACGTCGCCGGCGGTCTGATGACGCCGGACTACGTCGCCCTGCCGCCGGAGACGAAGTGCTGGGAGGCCATCGAGGAGGTCCGCAGGCTCAGCCGCGCCGAAGAGGTCGAGACCATCTACTACATCTACGTCATCTACGGGCAGGTCCTGGTCGGCGTGGTCTCGCTGCGCGATCTCATCCTCGGCGACCCCGGCGAGACGCTCTCCGACGTGATGGCGGAGAACGTCGTCACGGTGCGCGACTCCGACGACCAGGAGGAGGTGGCGAGCGCGATCGCGAAGTACGACTTCAACGCCATCCCGGTCGTCGACGAGCACGGCAACATGCTCGGCGTGGTCACCGTCGACGACGTGGTCGACGTCGTGATCGAAGAGGCCACCGAAGACGCGCACATGATGGGCGCCGTCGATCCGATCGACGACACCTACTTCGAGACGAACCTGTTCGGGCTGTTCCGCTCGCGGGTCACCTGGCTCAGCCTGCTCTTCGTCGGCGGCTTCTTGACCACCACGGTCATGGAGAGCTTCCAGCAGCAGCTGAGCACCATGCTCACGCTCGCGCTCTTCGTGCCGCTGATCATCTCGTCCGGCGGCAACGCCGGCTCGCAGTCCGCCTCCTTGATCATCCGGGCCCTCGCGGTCGGCGACGTCGAGCCGTCCGACTGGGGGCGCGTGTTCGGGCGGGAGCTCGTCGTCAGCGTGGCGCTCGGCCTCGTGCTGGGCTTCCTCGGCTTCGCGCGCGCCTACTTCGCGGCCGACGGCGGACAGGACCCGGTCACGCTCGGGCTCGCGGTCAGCCTCTCCACCGTCGGCGTGGTGCTCGTGGGCAGCCTGGTCGGCTCGCTCCTGCCCCTCGCGATCCAGCGCATCGGCCTCGACCCCGCGGTCAGCTCCACGCCCTTCATCGCGTCTCTCGTGGACGTGGTGGGCTTGTTGATCTACCTGTCGGCGGGCGCCGCCATCCTGGGCATGGCCTGAGTCGACTCATGAACACACGCAGCCTCGGACGCACGGACCTCCGCCTCAGCGAGATCGCCCTCGGCACGTGGGGCCTCGCCTCTGGCGCCTACGGCCCCGTCACGCCGGAGCGCGTCGACGAGACCCTGAAGGCGGCCATCGACGCGGGGGTGACCACCTTCGACGTCTCGCCCGTGTGGGGCGAAGCGGAGGCGCGGGTGGGCGCGGCGATCGAGGACGCGAAGATCGACGCGGTGGTGATCACGCGCGCCGGCGCGCGCCTCGTCGACGGCGAGCTCCAGCAGAGCTTCGAGACCGACGCGTTGATCGCGGACTGCGAGGCCTCGCTCGAGCGGCTCGGTCGCGAGCAGATCGATCTCTGGCTCCTCCACAACCCCGGGGACGTGACGCTCCGGCGCGAGACCTTCCAGGAGGCGGTGGCGCAGCTCGAGGAGGAGGGGAAGATCCGCGCTTGGGGGGTCAGCGTGGGCGACGCCGAGGAGGCGCGCCTCGCCATCGCCGCCGGCGCCCAGGCCATCTGTCTGACCTACAACCTGCTCCGGCCCGGCGCGCTCGATGACCTCACGACGGAGCTCGCCACCAACGGCTGCGGCGTGCTGGCGCGCTCGCCCTTGATGTACGGGATGCTCGGCGGGCAGTGGCACGAGTCGCGCGTCTTCTCCGAGGACGATCACCGCAAGCGGCGCTGGTCGAGCGAGGCGTTCCTCGAGCGGCTGCGGCACGTGGCCGCGATGCGCTTCCTGGTCGGCGACGACCATCCGGACCTCGCCACCGCGGCGCTGCGCTTCGTGCTCGCCCAGCCGCAGGTGAGCACCGCGCTCGTCGGCGCGCGCGCGCCCCGCCAGATCCGCAGCGCGGTCGAGGCCGCCACCGGGTCGCCCTGGATCGGCGACGAGGACGCCGTCCGGCTCGCGAAGATCCGCAGCCAGCTCGGCATCTGAGACCTCGCGTATGCTCGGTGGCGTGGAGGCCACACCCATCGCGGAGATCGAGAGCGGCGCGCGGGTGCGCGTGGCGGGCCGCGTGCGCCAGGCGGCCTCCTCGCCGCTGCGCTCGAAGCTCTCCGATCGCGAGTGCGTCTACTGGGACGTTCGGGCCGACGCGGCGGACGCGCCGCTCGAGTCCGACGCGCAGGACTTCTGGGTCGAGGACGCGACCGGCCGGGCGCTCGTGCGCGCCGGGGCGCTCTCGGTGCGCCTGCGACAGCACCGTCGCGAGGACTACCTCGAGCAGATCGTGTCCGACGTCGACGCGGTCGGCGTTCGCATCCGCGAGCTGAAGGATCAGCTGCGAGAGCAGGGACCGGACCACGCGCGGCTGACCGCCGAGCGCCGCCGCCTCGCCAAGGTGGCCACCCTGCTCTGCGCGATGCGCGCCGAGGCCAACGGGAACGTGCACCTCGGGGGCGACGCGAACGGGCAGCGCGCGTGGATCGAGCGAAACGCGCACCTCGCGGACGACGGCCCCGGCGCGGCGTCCGTGAAGATGCGGGTGAAGCGGCGGGTCGAGCGGCTCGAGGTCGCGCTCGAGGTCGGACAGCGCGTCGAGGTGGAGGGCTTCGCCGAGGTCACCCCCGTCCCCGCGGGGTACGGCGGCGCGAGCGGCGGCTACCGCACCGCGCCGACCTGCCTGACGCTCCGCGCGGACGACCGCCCGGTCCTCGTCCTCGGCGTCGGCGAGGCGGCGCCCGCTCCCCGCGAAGCCCCGCCCGCGCGCACGACCGCCGCCCCCTCTCCGCGGCCAGCAGAAGACGCGGGCGTGGACCGGCGCCTCTACGGTCTCTTGGCCGTCACCCTGCTGCTGGCCGCGCTGAGCTTCCTCATCACGCGCGGCTGACCGGTCCGCGCTCGGTCAGCGGCGCAGGACGACGCCCAGCCGCGCGCGGACCTCGAGCTCGGCCAGTCGGGGATAGCCGGCGTGCACCGCTTCGAGGCCCACCGGCTCCCACTCGTAGCCGATGCCCGCGATGACCTCGCTCGCGCCGCCGGTCGAGATCACGAGCCGACCGGGATCGTTGAGCACGCCGGGCGCCGCGTCGAAGCAGACCACGCCCTCGGTGAGGTGGCTCGCGCGCATCCCCGTGTTGGCTCGGATGAGGGCGACCTCGGCGAGGCAGAAGCGGCCGGAAGGCACACGCACCACCTGCACGTCGTCTCGAGACTCGAGCCCCTCCACGTCGAAGCACGCGTTGGTGTTCTCCTGCTCGCAGAAGGTCAGCCCGCCGATGAAGTCCTCCGAGCGCACCCGCAGCGCCACGAGCGCCTCGCCGGGCTCCAACCGGACGCGCTCGTCCGCGCGCACCGCCGCGCCCACCCCCGCGCAGCCCGCCATCGCCATCACGGTCGCCATCGAGGCCGCGACCCGCACCCACTCCAGCGCTCGTGTCATTCTTCCCCCCGCCGCCCAACGATGGAGCTCACCGGACTGTTCCGCCGCTCGCGCCTCTACCACCGCAGCCGAAGCGCCACTCCGACGTCGCCCGGCCCGGGGGCGAGCGCGGCGGAGGCCTCGTCGGCGTCGCCGTCGGTCAGGTCGAGCGCGAGGAGCGTCAGGCCCGCGCCGAGGGCGGCGATGGACACCGGGAGCAAGACGTCGGTCGCCACCGCCAGCCCCTGGCCGAGGTCGACGTCGGACTGGTAGCCCGGCGGGCACGCCGCTCCATCCGGGCCGCAGCGCTCGGCCAGCGAGTCGTGCACGGAGACCGCGACCACCCCGGTGACGATCGCGCCGATCCCCGAGAGGACGCCCACGCCGGTCAGCACGTGAGTCGCTCGTCCACCGTGGCGTCCACCCCCCCGTCGCCGCTCGCGTCCAGGGCCGCGTCCAGCTCGACCTGCCCGTCCATCGGCGCGCCCGCGTCCTCGCCCTCGCCGGAGAAACGACCGAAGCCGAGCACTTCGGTGCACCCCGCACAGGCGACCAAGACAGCGAGCGCCGCGCCGACTTCTACCCCCCGAGTCGTTCGCATCCGCGAGAAGGTAGCGAGAGCGCGGTCCCGGAATCAATGCGGTTGACGGAGCGCGCGCGCCGCTGTCAGAGCCAGAGGCAGCCGGCCCACATCAACGCCATGACCGCCAGGCTCGCGACGGCGAACCACACGGCGTCGCTGCGCTGCGCCGAGGCCGCGCGGGGGGAGTCACCGCGGGGTCGCGGCTCGGCGCCCTCGGCGAAGGGCAGGTCGTCGGCGCTCGGCTCGCGGCGAGCGGGCGGGATGGTCACGATGGCCGCCTTCGAGTCGCGAGCCGCCTCGCGGAGGCGGGCGACGAAGGCGGACGCGGTGCTCGGGCGCTCGGCAGGATCGCGCGAGAGCGCTCGTACGAAGAGCGCCTCCACCGACGCCGCGAACGCGGTCCCTCCGCGCTCGGACAGGCTCGGTGCGGACTCGTGGACCTTCGCCGTGAGCACGCCCATGGTCGTGTCGGCGTGGTAGGGCACGCGCCCCGTCAGCATCTTGTACGCGACACAAGCGAGCGCGTAGATGTCGCTTCGCGGGCCGCCAGCCTCCCCCTCCGCGCACTCGGGGGCCATGTAGTGCGGCGTCCCCACGAGCGTGCCCTGGAGCGTCAGCTTCGTGGCCCGGTCGGCGCCGGAGTCGTCTCGGAGGGCGGCGACGCCGAAGTCGAGCAGCTTCGTCGTCGTGCCCCCCGCCGTCCTGGCTCGGAACATGTTCGCCGGCTTGACGTCGCGGTGGATGATGCCGCCCGCGTGCGCCGCGTCGAGGGCGCCGGCCACCGGCGCGAGCCACTCGCACGTGTCCTCCACCGAGAACGAGCCTCGGCCCGCGAGCGCGTCGTCCACGGTCTGTCCCTCGAGCTTCTCCATCACGAAGTAAGGAGAGGCGTCCGAAAGACGACCGACGTCCAGGATGCGCACGACGCCCTCGTGATCCAGCTCGGCGGCGGAGCGCGCCTCGCGCAAGAATCGCCTGACGACGACGTCGCTCCGGCTCACCTCGGCGCGCAGCGTCTTGACGACCACGGGTCGGCCGAGGCTCAGCTGGGTGGCGTTCCACACGCGCCCCATCCCCCCCTGCCCGAGCAGCCCGTCGATCCGGTAGCGTCCCTCGAGGGTCACTCCCGGCGTGAGCTCGACCTGCTGATCCGAGCGCTCCATCGGTGGGTCCACAGTGCGGCGTTCTCCCACGCGGCCGACTGCTTTTGTACTCGGTCGGATGCATGAACGCCAGTCGTCCTCGCGCGCCGGCAGCCGATCGTGCAAAAATGACTTCCGATCGATCGGCGCGGCGCGTAGTGTCCGGCGCCGGACGTAATCAAGAAATAATCCGCTTTGGCGGCACTCGCTGCGCTCACGCTCGCTCACGGCCTCGGTCAGCGCCGGGTTCTACTCGGGCACGCTCGCCCAGTACTCGATGCAGTGCGGCGAGGTGATCCTCACCGCGGATGGCAGCGGCGGCTGGACGACCTCGATCGGCGCTGGCGCCCGCGTGCCCGCGAGCGGCGTGCGCGGGGTCTGGACGTTCACCGGGTCGTCGATGACGGCGTCGTGCCCCACGGGCGAGGCCGTGGTCGGCGTCGCTGGCCAAGCCTCCGGCGGAGAGGTCCGGATCCTCACCCTGCGCTGCGCGCCGGTGACGGTGACGGGGGACGAGACCGCTGGCTTCTCGAGCGCGTTCGGAACGGCTCAGCGCGGCGCGCACACCTCGCGGACGAACACGGTGTCGGCGCCGGCCGCGTAGATGCGGCCCCCGCCTCCCAGCACCACGCTGACGCGCGATTCACCGCCGAGCAGCACGCGGTCCCACGACGCTCCGTCGTCCGTCGTCTCGAGGAACTCGCGTTCGTCGGTGGCGACGTAGACGTGGGTCTCGTCTTCGAAGACGGAGGGACGCGCGTGGAGCCGGCCCTCCGCGAAACCGTCGGGGAGCGGGAGCCAGCGCTCACGCGCGGTCGACCAGAGCCGCCAGCCAGCGGCGCACCGCACGACGCGATCCCAGGGCGTGTGTCTGCCGCAGCGCTCGTCGGGCCGTGGGGTGCGAGGGAGCACCTCTGGGCAGCGCAGGGCCTCCCGCGAGACGCGCCGCCACGCCCCGTCCGGGCCGCGGACCCCGCCCACCTCGACGCGCGCCTCGAGCTGTCCTTCGCAGTCGCGGATCGAGCCGTACAGAAAGCGTCGCGGGCCGAGGCTGACGTCCTGGTGTTCGAGGCTCCACGCGACGCCGTCCCAGCGGAGCACCGTGAGGCGGGTGCCCACGACGTAGACGTCGCCGTCGAACGAGGCGGCGTCCTGGAAGACCACCCGGCGGTCGCGGCCGAGCTCGATCTCCGGCACCGACGCCTCCACCCACTCACCCTCCACGGCCACCGCGGCGTAACCCCAGGCGAGCGCCACGAGGCGTCCGTCCGCGGTCGCGACGAGGGCGCCGAGCGGCGGGGTGGACATGAACGGCCGCCACTCCGGGTCGCACGGCGGCGGCGCGTACTTGCTCTCATCGCGGGGCCCGAGCGGCACCATCGGCGGGCCCGCGTCGAGCATGGCCGTGGGCGCGGCGGACGGAGGCGTCGTCTCACAGCCCCAGGCCAGCGAGGCCGCCAGCGCGATCCGAGCTGCCGTGCGCATGCGGCATGCGAATGCGCGGGGTGGGTCAGTCCATTCCCCGGCAGAAGGCAGGCGAGGCTATCTGCGCGTGAACACCTGCTGCGGCTGGACGGGATCGACCAGCACGTTGCCGACCACGAACTCGTCTTCGGATACGGAGATCAAGTCGAAGCCCACGTTCAGGTTCCCGGGGCAATCGGTCGTGCTCGACTTCGCCATGCTGATCGAGTGCCACAAGGCGTCGTCGGTGAAGAGCCAGTTGATCGGCACCGGAGTCGGGCAGCTCCGCTCGAGGAGGAACACGGAGTCCGTCTCGCCCGTCCCGTCGGCCGCGAAGGTGACCGAGCCGCCTCCCTCCGCGGTCCACGTCCCCACCGCGACGGTGTCGAACGGCACGCCGCTCGTGCCATCGGGCGAGCAGGCGGGGAGGGTCACGAGGAGGGCGGCGAAGGAGATCCAGGAGGCGATGCGCATCGCGCGATGATCGGCCCTGCCGTACCGCGACACAAGCGCCTTCGCTGAAACGCCGCACGTGGCGCCAGAGCGACGACTCAGCTCGGGCCGGTGCAGGCGGCGAGGACGCGCTGAAAACGCCAGGGCTCGCTCGTGTCGTGGGCCCAGCGGCGGACGCAGAAGATGGGCGTCGCGTCGTGCATGCCCAGGCCGTCGCGCGACAGCACGTAGTCGAAGGTCAGCCGCGCGACCCGCGCGTTGCCGTCGCTGAACGGGCAGAGGACACCGAGATCCATGTAGACACGGGCCGCGCGCGACATCGGAGGCACCGCGTCGTCCGTCGCGTCGGCCAGCACCTGCGCCAGACGCTGCTCGAGGTCCTTGGGACGCGCGTAGCGCTCACCGCCGTCCCTCGACGTGACCTCGCCCCGTCGCAGGGTGAAGTCACTCGACACCAGCGCGATCTCGAGCCACTCGCGCAGCAGGCCCTGGTCGAGCTTCAGGCGCTGCTTGGCCCCGTAGCGCGCGCGGACGAGGGCCCGCGTCATCGCGTCGGCGCGGACGGTGGACCGGGGGCGATCGTGGAGGCGGATGAACTGGCGGTGGGCGTCGCGCTCGGTCGGGCGATAGCCGGCTGGCGTCGGGATCCCCCAGGGCGACGCTGCGCGCACCGCCCACCACGCCTCGAGCGCGTCGCCCTCGAACGGCGGCCGGTCGCGGACGGCGAGCGCGAGCGCGAGCTCCTCGACCAGCGCCTGCGCCGCGGCGCTCGACGGCGCGACGCCCCGCTCGACCTGGCCTTCGATCGCGGTCGCGATGAGCTCGCTGAGGTCTTCGTTCGCGCGGCCGCACGCCTGGACGTACCAGCTCATCACGTTCGCGAAGGTCCGGGACCAGTCGCCCTGCGCCGAGGTCCGCTCGAGCACGACGGGCAGCAGCTCGCGCCCCGCGTGCACCAGCGCGTCGACCTCGTCGCCGTCGGGGTCGGCGGGCAGCGCCTCGAACCGCTCGCGCAGCGCGCCGAGCCAGGCCTGCCAGTCCTCGAGCGCCTCCACGACGCGCCCCGCGGTCAGCTCGTCGTCGTCGCCGACGCTGGCCGCGCCGTCCCAGACGAGGCTCGCGCCCCCTGTGCGCACGGGATCGTGCCAACCGCTGCACCACGCGCCGAGCGCGGTCCAGACCAGGAACCGGAGCTCACGCTCGGCGAGCTCGCGGCCGCTCTGCGTCCGCCCTCGCTTGCGTTTCAGCGCGGCCACCGCCCGCTCGCGCGCGTCCTCGAGGTCGGGCGCGGCGCGCCGAGCCGGGTCCAGCTCGCTCCAGGGCAGGCGAAAGTCCATCGAGACCGAGTGTGTTCGCTCGCCCGCGCCGAGGTCCAGCTCCGAGATCGACGAACCCTGGCTATCGCAGCGTGAGGTGAAGCCCGCCGAAGGTCATGGCGTCCAATCGACCGCCGTCGCCGGAGTGGGTCATCGGCGCGTCGTCGGCTCCCGCCACCACCAGTCGGTTGGTGAAGGGCTCGACGGCGTAGGCGAGGGCATGGCGGCTCGCCGAGGGCCGGTCGAAGGCGGCCACCGCGAGGTCGCCGTCCGACGGATCGAGCCAGACCACCCAGGGATCGGATCCCCTCGAGACGCTCATCCCGCCGGGCCAACGGTCCCAGTCGGTGGCCCCCGCCGTCAAGATGCCAGCCTCGGTCCAGCGGACCGCGAGGAAGAGGTCGCCGCGCCCGCGGTCGAGGTGCCGCTCGAGGCGGGTCGCGCCCGACGCGCGGTCGAGCACCGCCAGGAGGCCGTCGAAGGCGACCATGTCGGGTGCACCTCCAGGGCGGGACGGATAGAGACGCGGCCCCTCCGCGCCGTCCGCCTCCGCCACCGTCCCCACGACGACCACCGCGCCGTCCCGCGCGTCGAGGTCGTGCACCCCGTAGTAGTGGCCGCCAGCGGGCACGAATGTGTGTGAGCCGAGGCGGTCTCCCTCGGCCGAGAACGCGGTGAAGAAGAACGGCAGGACGCGGGACTCGACGTTCCCCGTGGCCTCCTCGAAGCAGCGCTGCCGCGTGAACTCGGAATACTGACGTCGGGCCGCGTCGCAGCGGCTCTGGGTCCAGGTGCGGCCCACCACGATCGCGCCGTCTTCCGGATCCACCGCGAGGAGCGGGCGGGTCAGCACGTCGGTGAAGCGGAACTCGTCGTAGCTCCACAACGGAGGCTCCACGCGGTGCCGCCCGTCCACGAGGCGCGTCCAGCGCGCGCTCCACGCCTCGCCCCTCCACGAGAGCGCGCTCACGGCCGAGACCAGGTCGGACGCGTCGGCGGCGACGAGGGACTGGAACACGACGACCAGGTCCTCCCCTCGGGCGACCAGTCGGACCCAGCCCTGCCCGAGCGCCCCGATCGGGCGCGCCCTCCCCAGCCACGGCGGATCGGGGAGGCCGGGCTCGAGGTCCGACGTGGGCAGGGGGGCTGACGGCAGAGGGGCTCGGCTCCTCACCTCGCCGTCCGGGCCCGACCGCACCAGGGAGAACCCGTCGCGCGCTCGGCGGGTGTCCTCCACGGCGAGGGTGAGATCTCCGGACGGGTGCACGACGACGTCGTGGAAGACCTCCCCTTCGGCTTCGATCCACTCCCACACGCCACGCAGCGAGACGCGGCGCCGGTGGGCGTACGTCGCGTCGCGGGTCACCTCGAGTGCCAGCTCGCGCTCGCCGAGACCGCGCACGGCCAGGGTCGCGAACGCCGGCCGCGCCGACACCCGCTCTTCGAGCTCGGGCTCGACGATCCGGTCGCGCACAGTGCGCGCGCCTCCGTCCAGGGGCCCGCCATCCGTCGGGCCCGCGGCCGGGCCACACGACGCCATCCCCAGGGCACACGCCAGCACCGCGGAGCAGGCACGGCCGGGGCGACGAGGTCGGTCCCGCCGGCGAGGCGACGGGAGCGGTCTCGAGAAATGCCGCAGGGACAGAAGCCAGAGACGCACGCGCACCTCCTGCCTGAATCCAGGCGAGTGTCGGGCCCATTTCCCCAACCGCCAGTGGCCCGTGCGCGCCCACCCACGCACCGTCAACTCCGAATACGCCGCGCGGGCTCGACCGCGTGCCGTTCTTCGCTCACGCTGGGGACATGCGCCGCGCCCTCCCCGCCCTGGCCGTGCTGCTCCTCAGCGGCGCCGCTCACGCCGCTCCCGTCGGCGCGCCCGCGCCCTCGGTGGAGGTCGTGATCCCGAACGCCACCGGCGCGCCGGGCATCGACCCGACCCTCCTGACGATCGCGCACCAGCAGGTGAGCCGAACGCTCCAGGACCACCCGGCGCTGCTCGTGGTCTCGGCCGGCGCGCCGCGCTCCGCAGGTCGGCCGCGCTACACGGTGCAGACGAGCGTGGAGGAGGTCCGCTGGAGGACGGGGCGGCACGTGAGCGTGCGCCTGCGGCTCACCTTCGCCAGCGGAGGGAGCCCCGTGCTCGCGCTCTCGGGTCGAGCCCGCGTGGACCAGCGCGGCGGTGGACCACGCGCCATCGAGGGCGAGGCCGTGCGCGGCGCCGCCCGCAGCTGCATGTCTTCGTTCGACCGCGTCGCGCTGCCCCGCCTGCGCCCGTGAGCCGACGGCGTCGCGCCGTTCCGCAGAAGGCGACGCAGATTCGCTGGCACCTGAAAGGACGACCATCGTCCGACGCGGTGTGTCGTGTGAGACATCCCAGCCGAATTCCACAGGAGATGGATTCATCCTCTACCGGTGTGCAAGTGTGCCTCGGCTCGACGGCCGAAGCGCGACGCTTGGCCCGAGCGCATCAACCCCAGGAGGGTGCATGAAGCACTTACAGCTACTCGGAATCATGACTTCGCTCGCGCTCGGCGTGGGCTGCGGCGGCGGGAACGACAACCCGGAGCCTTCGTGCACCATCACCGACAACGGGGACGGCTCCCACGTCATCACCTGCGGTGAGGACAGCGTCACGGTCGGCGGCGGCGAGACGCCGATGGACACGAGCTGCACGGTCACCGACAACGGTGACGGCACCCAGACGGTCGCTTGCCCCGACGGCAACGACGTCACCGTCGGCAACGACAACAGCTGCACCGTCGCGGACAACGGCGACGAGACCTTCACCCTCACCTGCGACGACGGGACGAGCGCGACCTTCGGCGGCGAGAGCGTGGCCACCGTGTCGGGCACCATCGCGGCGGGCGGCACCCTCTCGCTCACCCACGGCTTCAGCGACGCGTTCGTCAACGCGCAGTACACCGAGGCGGGCGAGGTCCGCGCCCTGGCCGACTACGTGAACCTGCACTCGCCGATCGTCGGCACGCCGGTCCGCAACTTCTCCACCGATGGGAGCCTCAACAGCCACGACGGCATCGTGCTCGCGAACGGCAACTACGTCCTCTACGACACCGACGAGTTCCTGATCGTGCAGCCCGACGGCACCGAGGTGCTGGCCTGGACGACCGTGCCCTCCGCCAACGGCGACCTGACCGCGGCCGTGGTCGGCGACGGATTCGTGGTCGGCTTCGACGACGGCTCGGGCGGCTTCTCCACGCCCAGCAACTTCATCGTGCGGCGCTACGACAACATGGGCACGGACATCGGCTTCGCGGGTGCGCCGGAGCTGAGCCTGGCGAGCTACGACGGCACGGCGGAGATCACCGCGACCAACGCCGGCGGCTTCGCCATCGCGGGCTTCTTCCAGAACGCCGCCGGCGAGCGGCAGCGCCGCGTCATGCGCTTCGACGCCGACGCGACGCCGGTCGGGACCGACTTCGAGGCGCCCACCTCCGGCAACAGCAGCTACGTGGGCGTCCGCGCCCTCGGCGGCGACCTCCTCGTCATGGTCTACAAGGAGGACAACGCGGACAGCGACGACGCGATCCGCGCTTCGGTCATCGACGCGGCCGGCACCGAGATGATGGTGCACGAGCTGGGCGGGACCTACCTCGGCGACCACGTCGGGATCGAGCGGGCGCCGAACGGCCACGTCATCACGGCCTACGAGCTGGGCGGCCCCGACGCGTTCGCCTTCGCGGTGTTCGACGACATGGGCAACATGCTCGCCGGCCCGACCACCATCACGGGCTACGAGCCCGACGAGATCTCGGTCGGCGTCTTCGGCGACGGAGACTTCCTCGTCGGCATGGTCGAGGACGACAGCAGCGCGGGCCTCGCCTGGAACGTGCGCAACGACGGCCGGCTCGTGCACAGCGTGCCGATGCACTTCGGCGGTGGCTTCGAGCCGGACTACCGCTGGTTCATGGCGCCGAGCGGCGACCACGAGGTCACGATGACCTACGACGTGTACTCGGACCCCAGCAGCTACATGGTCCGGATCAACAAGAACTACCTCACGCTGGACATCACCTCGGCCACCGAGGCGACGGTCACGAACTTCAGCGCCAGCGACGTCGACGTCGTGATCGGCGCGTTCGGCTCGAACTGAGCCACGGGTAGCAGCGAGGGCGCGCGCCTCTTCGGAGGTGCGCGCTTTCTCAATTCTGGTGGGCGGTGTCCAGGTCCTGCAGGCTCACTGCATGACTCGATCCTTCGTCACCGGCGCCACGGGGCTCATCGGGCGCCACCTCGTCGACCGACTGCTCGCGCGCGGAGGCGCGGTGTCGATCCTCCTGCGGCCCGGATCTCGCGCGAGCCGCCGCGCCGCACTCGAGCGCTGGGGTGAGCGCGTGGAGGTCTGGCCCGGCGACGTGACCGAGCCCGGGCTCGGGCTCTCCGACGCGCACGCGGCGGCGCTGGCAGACATCGACCACGTCTTCCACGTGGCGGGCTACTACGACCTCGAGGGCGCGCCCGCGCAGATGGAGGCGGTCAACGTCGAGGGCACGCGGCGCCTGCTCGCGCTGCTCGAGGGCCGGGGCTTCGCCGGGGTGCTTCACCACGTCAGCTCGGTCGCGGTGGCGGGCACGCACGACGGCGCGTTCGGCGAGGACATGCTCGACGAGGGGCAGCGCTTCGCGCATCCCTACCACCGCAGCAAGCACGCCTCGGAGACGCTCGTGCGGAGCTCGACGCTTCGCTGGCGCGTCTACCGGCCGAGCGCCGTGGTCGGTCACTCGAAGACCGGTCAGATGGACCGGATCGACGGGCCGTATTTCCTCTTTCGCGCCATCCATGCCCTGCGGAACGCGCTGCCGCCCTGGGTCACCTTGCCGGGCTTCGAGGGCCCGGCGCTGAACATGGTCCCGGTGGACTTCGTGGCGGACGCGATCGCCGCCATCGCGTCTCAGCCGGGGCTCGATGCACGGGGCTTCCACCTCGTGGATCCTGCGCCGCCCGGGTTCCGGCAGACCTTCAACCTGATCGCGGACGCGGCCGGCGCGCCCAAGCTGGGCAAGGCGCGGCTCGGCAAGCTCACCCGGATGCTCCCGGGCGCGAATCACGTGATCGCCCAGCTCGAGAGCCTGCGCTTCATGCGGCGCGAGCTGGCGGCGGACTTTGGCGTCCCTGCGTCGGTCCGCGCGGCGGCGAACCCGGACGTGACCTACGAGACGACGAACGTGGAGGCGGCCCTGGCCAGCACGGGGATCCGCTGCCCTCCGCAGTCTGCGTACGTCGAAGCCCTCTGGGACTACTACCTGCGGAACCTCGACCCGAAGCGCGACCGGAAGAAGCGCTACGCCGCCGCGTTCGCAGGCAAGCGCGCGCTGGTGACCGGGGCCTCGAGCGGGATCGGGCGGGCGATGGCGCTGACGCTGGCCGAAGCGGGCGCGCACGTGGTGCTCGTGGCGAGGCGGCGCGCGGAGCTGGAGCAGCTGCGAGACGAGATCGAGACGGCGGGCGGCGAGGCGACCGTGGCGCCAGCCGATCTGACCGACCACGCGGCGGTCGACGCGATGATGGCGCGCGCGCTGCCGGTGGACCTGCTGATCAACAACGCCGGCAAGTCGATCCGCCGCCCGCTCGCGGAGAGCCTCGAGCGCTTCCACGATCTGGAGCGCGTGATGCAGATCAACTTCTTCGCGCCCGCGCGCCTGATCCGGAGCGCGCTGCCGAGCATGCGTGAGCGGGGCGGGCACATCGTCAACGTGCTGAGCGCGGGAGCCCACTTCCCGAGCCCCCGCTTCGGCGCGTACACCGCGAGCAAGGCGGCGCTGAGCCAGCTGGGCGACGTGCTCGCGGCGGAGCACCTCCACGAGAACGTGCGCGTGACCAACGCCTACCTCCACTGGGTCCGCACGCCGATGATGGACGCCACCGGCAAGTACGAGGACACCCGCGCGATGACGCCCGAAGAGGCGACGGCGATGGTGCTCGACGGCGTGCTCGACCGAAAGCAGCACGTGGCGCGCGGCACCGACGTGAGGCGCTTCGCCCTGGCTCGCATCCATCCCAGCGGCCTGGCCCGGATCCTCAATGTCCTCTACCGCATCTACGCCGACGATCCGGCGACCCACCCCGAGCTGGAGCTCGACCGCCAGGTGCTGAAGCGCTTCGTCCGCGGACGGCTCCTCTGAGGCAGCAGCTCATTTTCGCGACGCGCGACCGTTGACCTTCCAGCACCGGCGCTTTCGCTCATTGGTGCCTTGCGCCCTCCCCGAACGGCGCCACACCCACTCGAGCCGATGCGCAGCTCCCTCCATCCCCCGGCGCCCACCGAGGCGCTCCCCGCCGCGGCGGAGATCGACACCCCGCTGTCGATCTCGACCGCCGAGCTGGTGACGATGGTGGCGGCGCTGATGGCGCTCAACGCGCTCGCCATCGACATCATGCTGCCCGCGCTGGACGCCATCGCGACGGACCTCGGGGTCGTGGGCGGCAACGACCAGCAGCTGGTGGTCGTCGCCTACATCCTCGGGTTCGGGGTGCCGCAGCTGGTGTGGGGCCCGCTCTCGGACCGCTTCGGGCGCCGACCGGTGCTCTTCGTCTCGCTCATCGGCTACACGCTGGCGGGGCTCGCGTGCCTCGCCACGCAGAGCTTCGAGCAGCTGCTCATGGCGCGCTTCGTCCATGGCGTCTTCGCCTCGGGTTGCCGGGTGGTCGCCGTCGCCGTCGTGCGCGATCTGTTCGCGGGCCGCGGCATGGCGCGCATCATGTCGCTGGTGATGACCATCTTCATGGTCGTCCCGATCCTCGCGCCGATGCTGGGGCAAGGGGTCCTGTTGATCGCTCCGTGGCGCTGGACGTTCGGGGTCCTGGTGCTGGCCGGCTTCGGCATGCTGGCGTGGACGTTCCTCCGGCTGCGCGAGACCGTCGACATGGACGACCGCGAGCCGCTGAGCGTGCGGGCCACCCTGCGCGCCTACCTCGCCGTGGTGAAGAGCCGCGTGACGTTCGGCTACATGGTGGCCAGCGGCGTCGTCTTCGGCGCGCTCTTCGCGTTCATCTCCGCGTCGGAGCAGGTCTTCCGCGAGGTCTTCGGCAAGGGCGACACCTTCGTCTTCTGGTTCGCGGGCGTGGCGCTCGCGCTGAGCTGCGCCAACTTCGCCAACTCGCGGCTCGTCGAGCGGTTCGGCATGCGGCGCCTCAGCCACGTGGCGCTCGTCGGCTTCATCGCCGTCTCGCTCTCGCTCGTGGCGGTGATGCACTTCGTGGGCGAGGAGCTCTGGCTCTTCTTCCCCATGTTCGCCGTGGTCTTCGCGCTCTTCGGGCTCATCGGCGCCAACTTCAACGCGCTCGCCATGGAGCCGCTCGGCAAGATCGCCGGCACCGCGTCCGCGGCGTACGGCTTCGCCACTACGTCGGTGAGCGGCCTGCTCGGCGGCCTCATCGGCCGCGCCTACGACGGCACGACCACGCCGCTGCTGCTCGGGTTCGCCGCGCTGGGCGTCGCGAGCCTGATCGCGGTCGCGGTCACCGAGCGCGGCCGGCTCTTCTCGAGCGCCTGACCCGCTACGCGTCGAGCTGCTCGAGCTGCTGGCGCGCCTCGACGTCCTTCGGATCCAGGGACAGCGCCTTCTCGAGGGCGCGCTTGGCGCTGGCCGGCTTGTTCGCGGCGGCGAAGCTCATGCCGAGCAGGCGGTGGCCGCTCGCGGCGTCGGGCCGAAGCTCCACCGCGCGCTTGGCGTAGCGGGCGGCCAGCGGCAGCTCGTTGGCGCGGAGGGCGGCGTTCGCGGCGTGCTCCTGTGGCTCGGCCTCGTTCGGGCGCGCGTCGGCCACCTTCGCCCAGCACTTGGCGGCCTCCTCCCAGCGCATGCGCTCCTGGGCGTACCGCGCGCGCTTCTCGAACGCCTCCGCCTTGCTCCGAACCGCTTGCCAGCGGAGCCGCTCCGCGTCGGCCTTCAGCGTCTCGTCGTCCGGCCGCCACGCGACGGCGATCCGCAGCGCCTCCGCCGCGCCGGCGAAGTTGCCCTTCTTCTCCGCGTCGCGCGCGTCGGCGATCAGGCGGTCGGCCCGATCGAGGCGACCCGACGACCGAGACACCTGGGTCAGCGCCCGGCTGAGTGACCGCAGCGGGTCGGGCTTGTCCGCGGGCGCGGCCGGGGGCGGCGCCGCGTTGCGGCGGTTGGCGCGCAGGTCCCGCAGGCGGTGGTCGGCGATCGCGCGCATCGTCTCGGAGCGCGTGCGCCGCGGCTTCTGGCTCGAGGCGGAGGCCGGCGGGGCAGCTGGCTCGGGCGGCGGCTCGGGCTCGGGCGGCGTCGCCTCGTCCAGCCCCGCCGTCTCCCGCACCGCGCCCAGGTACTCGTCGTATTCGCGCCGACGCTTCGACTTGCCGAGCACGTCGTACGCCTCGGTGATCGCGTGGAACACACGGTCCATCTTGTGGCGATAATCACCGAGCTCGACGCCGTAGAGGGTGTCGGTGTGGAAGAGCTTCGCGAGCGCGAAGTACGCCTCGCGGATGTCCTTGCGCGTCGCGTCGCGCGGCACGCCGAGCAGCTCGTAGTGATCGGCCTCGTCCGCGAGCGCGTAGGCGTCGTCGATCTGCCGCTTGCGCTCGGCCGTGAAGCGCGCGCCCGACGCCTCCACGGCGGGCTCCGCGGCGGGGGCGGGCTCGGACGGAGGCGCCGCGGGCTCGGCGGGCGGGGGCGTGGAGGGCACCGCGGGCACCGCGGGCCACGAGGGCGACGAGATCGCGACCGGCGGCGGTGGCGGCGGGAGGCTCGGGTGGGGGGCCTGCCAGCTCACCGCGCCCAGGTCGGAGAGGCGCCGCAGCATCTTGCGCGCCTGGGCCGGAGGCGATCCCAGCACGCTGCAGAGCTCGTCGACCCCCATCGCGCCGTCGAGGATCGACAGGAGATAGGCCTCCGCCGGCTCGATCGGCAGGGTCATCAGGTCGATGTGAGAGAGCCGGCGCGGCGGGACGCTCGGCAGGCTGGGCGCGGCGGGCGGAGGCGGCGGCGGCGGCAGGGAGGGCGCCTCGTTCATCCAGAAGAACTTGATGGCCGCCACGATGCCCATGAAGTCGCCCTCGTCGCGCGGCCGAGGGAAGACGTAGTCGGCCGCCTCGTCGGGGATGGCCGAGAGCGCGATCAGCGGGAGCTTTCGAGGGGCGCTCGCCGCGCGGAGCCGGTCCAGGAAGCCGCTCCCCACGAGCTCCAGATCCACCAACAGGACGTCCTGGCCACCGTTCGCGAGCGCGCCGAGCGCCGCGTCGCGCGCGCCGAACGCGTGGACCTCGGCCGGCAGACCGGCCAGCTCGAGGCTGCTGCGAGCGAGCTCCACCATGGCCGAGTCGCGCTCGATCATCATGATCTCGATCGGTCTGGCGAAGCTGCTGGCCATGGCCGGAGGACGAAGGATGGCCGGCCTGGGCCCCCTTCGACAATGGTTCGTTGCGCGATCTTTGCGTCGATCGGGTGGCGCGAGCCGCGACGATGCCTCATAGCAGGGGGCTTCCTCTGCCCCCGAGGCCCCGTGACAACTGCAGTACCGACCGACGTTTCGCCTTCGACTTTCGAGGGACTCTCCATCGACCCTCGCCTCATCGACGCCGTCGGCGCACTGGGCTTCGAGTCACCCACCCCCATCCAGGCCGAGGCGATCCCGCCCCTGGTCTCCGGCCGTGACGTGATCGGCCGCGCCCGCACCGGGAGCGGCAAGACCGCCGCGTTCGGCCTGCCCGTGCTCGAGCGCGTGAAGGCCGGCGGCAAGTCCGTGAAGGCCTTGCTCCTGTGCCCCACGCGCGAGCTCGCGCTCCAGGTCACCGACGCGCTCCGCTCCTACGCGGCCCAGCTCCCCGTGCGTGTCGTCACGCTCTACGGCGGCGCCTCCTACGGCCCGCAGCTCAAGGCGCTGTCCCAGGGCGTGTCGGTCGTGGTCGGCACCCCCGGCCGCGTGCTCGACCACCTCGAGCGCGGCACCCTCGACCTGACCGAGCTCGAGCTGTTCGTGCTCGACGAGGCGGACGAGATGCTCCGCATGGGCTTCATCGACGACGTCGAGAAGCTCCTCGCCGCGACGCCGAAGGGCCGCCAGGTGGCGCTCTTCTCCGCGACGATGCCGCCGCCCATCAAGCGCATCGCCAAGATGCACCTCAACGAGCCGCTGATCGTCCAGGTGGAGTCGGAGGAGCTGACCACGGCGCACATCGCCCAGCGCGGCGTGCTGGTCCCGAACCGAAACAAGCTCGAGGCGCTCCAGCGCGTGCTCTCGGCCGAGCCCCGCGGCGCCACCCTCGTGTTCGCCCGGACTCGCGCGGGCTGCGCGGAGGCGGCCAGCTACCTCGCGCAGCGCGGGCTGCGAGTCGACGCGCTGCACGGCGACCTCAACCAGCAGGCGCGCGAGCTCGTCGTGACCCGGCTCCGGGCCAACCAGCTCGACGTGGTGGTGGCCACGGACGTCGCGGCCCGCGGGCTCGACGTGGAGCACCTCACCCACGTGGTGAACCTCGACCTCCCGAACGACCCCGAGACCTACGTGCACCGCATCGGGCGCACGGGCCGCGCGGGGCGCAAGGGCGTCGCGATCGCCTTCGTCGCGCCCTCCGAGCGCGGACGCATCCGCCGCTTCCAGGACACGCTCGGCGTGAAGATCGAGCGCATGGACGTCCCGTCCGACGCGGACATCCTCGCCGCGCGCCGCGCCCGCCTGGTCGCCAGCGTGGTCGACGCGAAGATCGCCCCGTCGCACCTCGCGCTCGCGGACGAGCTCCTCGCGGACGGCGACGCGCGCGAGCTGCTCGCGTCCGCCCTGAAGGTGATGAGCGCCGACCGCGGCTTCGACCTCGCCGAGACGGCCGACGCGGAGGCCCCGCGCTGGAGCCGCCCGCGCGAGCGCGCGCCTCAGAAGCCGCACTCGCACCCGGGCGCGCCCGCGCGTCGTCCGGGCGGCCCCCCCGCGAGCAACGGCGAAGAGAAGGAGCTGTTCCTCCCGGTGGGCAAGCGCCGCGGCGTGCGCCCGGGGGACCTCGTCGGCGCGCTCGCGAACGAGCTGGGGATCCCGAGCGGCGACATCGGCCGCATCACCATCTCCGCCAACGCGAGCTTCATCCGGGTCCCGGTCGAGGTGGCCGATCACCTCATCCAGGACGTGCGCCGCATCCAGATCCGCGGCGTCGAGGTCCCGCTCGTCGAGGCGCGGCCGTCCGCGCACCCGCGCGCCGAGCACGCGGGCCCGTCCAAGGGGTTCCGCAAGCAGGGCCGCCCCGCGCAGCGCCCGCGCCCGTTTCGTCCGAAGCGCTGACCCTCGCGGGTGACGAGAGGCGCCGCACACGCTTTCTGGAAGGCGTGCGCTGGATGTGCGTATCCTGGCCCGCGCTGGGGCTGGAGGGCTGACATGCTGTGGATGATCATCGGAGGCGCGGTCGCGATCGCGGCGCTCGCCTGGCTCGGGTCGAACGAGCACATCTGATCCGATTGCGGTCCTGCATGCGTATTGGGCCTATGCTGCCCGCCATGCGCGCCACCGCACCCTCGGCTACGGCCCTCCTCGCTTGCCTCCTCTCGCTCGCCGGCTGCGACGGGGAGACCGAGCCCACGTACGACGACGGCCTGCCGTCCCGCGCCGAGCGGGGCGCGTGGATCGAGATCGAGCCGGGCGGCGAGACCGTGTGCGCGCGCGACACCGAGTACCGGTTCTTCGCGCGCGGCGGGGACCCGAACAAGGTCATCATCGACTTCCAGGGCGGCGGCGCCTGCTGGAACGACACGACCTGCGGCTTCGCCGACGCGCTCTTCAGCGACTCGACCGGCGACCTCGGCGAGTTCACCGACTTGATCGACCGCGGCGTGCTCGGCGGGATCTTCGATCCCGACGGCCCCTTCGCCGACTACACGATCATCCACATCCCGTACTGCACGGGCGACATCCACTGGGGCAACGCGCGCGTCGAGTACGCGGACGGCCTGGTCATCGAGCACAAGGGCTTCGTCAACGCGAGCACCGCGCTCGACTGGGTCTACACGCGCTATCCGGCCGCGAGCACGATCCTCGTCAGCGGCTGCAGCGCGGGCGCGTACGGCGCCGCCCTCCACTCCGCGTACGTCGCGCGGCAGTACCCGGACGCCACCATCGCGGTGCTGGCCGACTCCGGCGCCGGCATCATCACGGACACGTTCCTCGAGGAGAGCCTGCCGAACTGGAACGCGGAGGAGGCGCTGCCGAGCTTCGTCCCCGGGCTCGACCGCCCGCTGACGGAGCTGTCCTTGCCCGACCTCTACATCCAGATCGGCCGCGCCTTCCCCGACCTGCGCATGGCGCAGACCGCCACCGCGTACGACGCCGACCAGATCTTCTTCTACACCGCGATGGGCGGCGACCCGATGGACTGGCCGGGCCTCTTCCGCGGGAGCCTCGCGAGCATCCAGGCGGAGCTGCCGACCTTCCGCGCCTACGTCCCCCCCGGCTCGGTGCACTGCGTGACGCCCTACACCCTCTTCGACGAGCGCGAGGTCAACGGCGTCGCGCTCAACGACTGGACGGTGCAGCTGGTCGAGGGGGAGAGCCCGCCCGAGAGCCAGGCGTGTGAGGGCGCGGAGTGCTGCGAAGACCCCGCGTGCGACGCGTGCCTCGCCGGCGCCGACGAGCCCTACTGCCGCTTCTGCGACCTCTGGCCGCCCAGCTGGAGCGAGTGCGCTCCCTGAGGGGCGCTCAGGTGCAGGTCGTGCCCGGCTTCCAGTAGACGTCGGGCCCGTTCCCGCGCACCGAGACGCCGCCCACCTTGTAGTCGTCTCCGACGTAGACGGCGTGCCGGTTCCCCGTGCTGCCGATGCCGCTGATCGTGTTGTCGTGCACGGTCACGTTCGAGGCGCAGTCGTGGGGCGTGTACTGGTCCATCACGAGAATGCCCTGGGCCCACGGGTCGCGGATCACGTTGCGCTCGATGTGCACGTCGCGGCCGCTCAGGTGGATGCCGTGGTTGCCGCTCCGGAGGATGGTGTTCCCGGTCACCCAGATGTCCTGGTACGTGAAGCCGTGGCCGTTGTGGTAGGCGGTGATCCCGTCCGCGACCGGGCCCCCGTAGGCGCGGTTCCGCCCGTTGTCTTCGATGCGGTTGCCGGTGATCTGGGCGCCGAGGGTGCCGGTGAAGTCGATCCCCGCCGTCAAGACGTCACGCACCGTGTTGTCATGCACGCTCAGGGTCCGCGCGCGCTCCAGGTACATGCCCGCGCACACGCCCGTCCAGCTCGTCCCCGAGACCTTCGGGTAGCCGATGCGCTCGATGGTGTTGTCGCGGATGGTGACGCGGGTGCTTGCCGTGAGGACGAGGCCGTGGCAGCGCGGGTTGGATCCAGAGGGATAGGCGTTGCGGGTGTCGTAGAGGTGACTGCGCAGCACGCTGACGTCGGAGACGCCGCCGCCCTGCAGTAGGTGGTGCGCGTTGCGCCCGCCGTCGAGAGCGAGATCGCGCACCGTGACGCCATCGGCGACGAGGACGAGCGCCCGGCCCATCACGCCCCGGCCCGCGCGCAAGATCGCGCCGCTCGTGCCCGCGAGGGTGACGCGCGCCGGGAGCCGGATCTGCGACTCCGTGACGTAGGCGCCCGCGTCGACGAGGCGCACGGTGTCTCCGGGCCCGGCGCAGGTGAGCACCGCAGCGAGGCTGCCCGACAGGCTGGCGTCACCGTGGTCGGCGATCGCGCCCCGACGCACGTCGAGGGAGGTCCGCGGGACGCACGACCCGCCGGAACACACCTCGCAGGTCCCGCAGTCCGCGTCGCCCGTGCACTCGGGCGGCGGCGGCGGTGGCGGAGGCGGCGGCGGCGGCGGAGGTGGCGGCGGCGGCGGCGGAGTGCTCGAGTCGGACCCGGCGTCGAAGCTCGTCGACGCGTCGCCGGCTGGCGGCGGACCCGCGTCGGGCTCGCTCGCGTCTGGCGGCGGTCGGCGGCCCGCGTCGCGCGTGGGCGCCGCGTCCGGGCCCGCGTCCCGCGCAGGCGGGGCGGCGTCGGAGGGCGCCGGGCCGACCACACCGACGCGGCCGGGGGTCGCGTCGCAGCCGGTCAGCAAGAGCAGCGAGAGGAAGAGGTGGGACGACGAGAACTGCGGTCGCACTCGACAGAGCATGACAGGTTCGGACGCTCCGTGTCATGGCTGACGGATGCGCCACCGGTGGAGCGTGCCGCGCTCCAGGGCCCCGCAGCACGAACGCCACACTGTCCAGGATCTGATCGGCCCCGTGATGGGGCGCGTGGTCGGGCGGTGATCGGCGCCGGCGCGCTGCGATCTCGAGTCCGCAGGCCCGACCGGCCCGTCCCTTGCTCCAGGGGAGGACGTGCCACCTCGTCTCCTCCCGCTTCTGCTCCTCCTCGTCACCGCTCCCGCCTCGGCGCAGACGATCACCAGCCGCTCCTGGTCGGATCCGCGCCCCGGCGTGCGCGTGCTCGAGGGCCGCACCTCCGGACCCACGACGCGCTTCTACGCGACGTTCGTGGATCTCTGCGCGGACTACGTGCACGTCGACGCCACCGCGCGCCCGACGAGCCGGAGGAGCGCGGCGAGCTGGGGCGCGGCGGCCGGCGCGACGGTGGCGACGAACGGCGACTTCTTCCTCTACGACTCGCCGCCGCCCGTCTACGGCCTCGCGGTGGGGGGAGGCGCGGCCTGGCCCGTGGCGCAGACCGGCGAGAGCGCCGCCGCGATGAGCTCCTGGTACCACCGCCGCTATGGCTGGATCGCCTTCGGGGACGGGTGGGTGGAGTTCAACCACACGCGCTGGGTGAAGAACAATCGAAGCCCGAGCGCCGGCTTCCGCCCGGGCACGGTCACGTCCGACATCCCGGCCGGCACGCAGGCGCTCGTCAGCGGCTTCCCCGAGCTCGTCACCGAGGGGACGCGCTACACCTGCGGGAGCCCGACGGCGTCCACTTGTTTTCCGGACCGCGGCGACATGCGTCAGCGCCACCCCCGCACGGCCATGGGGCTGACCGAAGATCGGCAGACCTTCATCCTGCTCGTGGTCGACGGCCGCTCGAGCAGCTCCGCCGGCATGTACGGAACGGAGCTCGCCAGCCTCATGCACCAGCTCGGCGCGTGGCAGGCGTTCAACCTCGACGGCGGCGGCTCGAGCCAGATGTGGGTGGCGGGCCGCGGCACCATCAACCGGCCCTCGGACGGCACGCCGCGCTCGGTGGCGAACCACTGGGGCGTCTTCGCGGGCGCGGGCGGCGGACGCTCCCGCGCGCCGGGCAGCTGCGTCGCCGAGTACGACGAGTGCTTCCGGCGCAACCCGGACGGAGACGGCTGCGAGGTGGAGCAGGCCCTCTTCGACACGGCGGTGACGGGGGGCGACACGACCAGCGACGTCGACGGGGACGGTATGGCGGACGCGTGCATCCGGAGCGGCGACGACCTCCGCTGCCGCGTCTCCAACGCGGAGTCCTGGGGCGGCTTCCACTGGCGCAACGACGCCTTCGGCGACGACGACGGCTTCGACGCGCCGATGCGCTGGTCGACGGTCCGGATGGGCGACCTGAGCGGCGACGGGCTCGCCGACGTCTGCGCGCGCTTCGCCGCGGGCGTGCGCTGCTGGCCTTCGACGCCGGACGGAATGGGCGCGCCCTTCGACGGACCGACGCTCGCCGACGCGGGAGGCTGGCGGGGCGCGCCCTATGGCTCGACCCTGCGCGTGGCCGACTTCGACGGAGACGGCCTCGACGATCTCTGCGTGCGGCGCTCGACCGACCTGCGCTGCTTCCGCTCGACGGGCGAGGGCTTCGAGGAGCCGGTGATCGGGCCCGCGTGGAGTGACGCGGACGGCTTCGACCAGCCCGCGCAGTACGCGACGATCCGGATGGGCGACCTGGACGGAGACGGCCGCGCGGACGTGTGCGCGCGACGCGCGAGCGGGGTCGAGTGTCACCTCTCCACGGGGGACGCGTTCGGGCCCGCGATCGCCGGACCGGCCTGGAACAACCGGCTCGGCTTCGACCGCGTTCGCTACTGGAGCACGATGCGCATGGCGGACGTGAACGGCGACGGGCGCGCCGATCTCTGCATCCGCACCTCGACCGACCTCCGCTGCCACTTCTTCGACGGCGCGGCGTTCGGGGACGCGGTGATCGTCGGCGATCTCGCCGATGACCGGGGCTGGGCCCAGCACGACAACTACGCCACGATCCGCGCGGGCGACGTCGACGGCGACGGCGCCGACGAGCTGTGCGCGCGGGCCAACGCCGGGATCCGATGCTGGCGCTGGAGCGGCGTGGACGCCGAGCCCGCGTTCAGCCGCTTCAACGGCCCCGCGCTCTCGAACGCCGACGGCTGGGGCGACCCGAAGTACTACCTGTCGCTCCGGCTGGCGGACATGAACGGGGATCGCCGCGCGGACCTCTGCGCCCGCGGAGCCGCCGGGCTTCGCTGCTGGCCCTCGACGGGCCTGGGGTTCGGCGACGCGGTCGCCGTCGACGGCTTCGACGACGCGCGCGGCTTCGACGTCCCCGCGCGCTACGCTTCGTTCACGGTGGCCGGCCCGCGCTGCATGCCCGTGGCCGAGACGTGCAACGGCCGCGACGACGACTGCGACCGCCTGATCGACGAGGGCGCGTGCGGCGACGACGACGCGGGGGCGGCCTCGGGCGACGCGAGCGCGCCCACGAGGGACGGCGGCGCCACCGCGCGCGACGGCGGCTCCGCGCCTCTCCGCGACGCGGGCCCGGACGTGCCGCTCTCCAGCGGGTGCAGCTGCCGCGCGGCCGTCCCGCACGGAGCGCCGGGGGCGACGCTCGGGATGCTCCTCGCGCTCGGAGCCCTGCTCCTGCGGGTCAGGCGCTCCGCGCGCGCGTCTGCGCCTCGTGATGCGCGATCGCCTCGCTGACCGAGGCGAACATGTGCAGGCTGTTTCCGAGCACGAGCCGCGCGGCCGATCCGGCGAAGCGGACCGTCGGGCTGCTCGAGGCCACGTAGATCCGCATCAGATCGGCCCGGTGCCGCTTGATCACCTGGAGGTAGCCCTGGACGACCTCGGTCGAGAACGAGCGCACCGGACCGGTGGCGTCGAAGAGGATCGCGACCGGGCCAGGCACGGAAGCGACCAAGCGCTCGATCGAGGTCAGGAGCTCGGTGATCCCCTCGGCCTCCTGGGGCGCCGAGTCCGTCACCCACAGCCCCGGACTCATCTCCATCCACTCCATCACGGAATGGATACGGCGAGACCGGCCGCGACTGTGGGGTTCGAGCGTCCGCCCCGCGAAGATCAGTCCGGTCCGCCGATCACGGGGGGCGACGGCGGCACGAGGAAGAAGACGTCGCGGCTGTCGAGCTCCGTGAATCCGTCGCCGATGACGCGCACCGTGGCCCGGAAGATCTGGGGCTCGCTCGAGGCCTCGACCGTGTCGTTCTGTCGGACGTAGATGTCGAAGCAGACGCGCGTGTCGGTGGTGACGGACGGGAAGGTGTCGAGCACCCCGTCGTCGTCCCGGTCCTCGGCGCGGCGCCGCGTGCAGCCGCGGACGCGGTCGCCCATCGGGTTCGCTTCGAGGTGGTCGAAGAACGCCGCCTCGGTGTCCACGGCGTCGGTCGGGTCGTCGACGAACTGCGCCGTGATGTCGAGGCGGCTCTGCTCGGCGAGGATCTGGATGTTGTTGACCACGCCGGCCGAGATCATGCCGCCCGTGTAGTCCTCGACGAGCGGCCGGCCCATGAAGTCGGTGGTGCCGGTGTCCCGCGCGAGCGCCTCGAGGTCGGCGCGCGCGCCGCCGCCGAAGCCGCCGGTCTGGGCGATGCCCGTGATGCGGACCCGGTTCGCGTTGGCCTGCGCGACCACGTCGTCGTAGTCGACCGCGCCGGGCACGCCGCTGTACGGCTCGGAGCCCATGGGCCCGTTGTGCATCTGGATGTCGCTGATGAGCACGATGATCGGCACCGCGTCGTTCCGGAAGCAGGCGTAGCCGAAGGTGTCCATGCGGCAGGGGCCGAAGCGCGAGTCCGCCCGCGCCGGCACGCCGTTGAGCGAGTTGCCCGTCACCGCCGACCACACCGCCTGGCCGTGGCTCTCCGGGCCGTCACCGCCGCCCGCCGGCTCGTACGAGGCGTTCGCCGCGCCCATCGCCATCGCGGTGTCGTTGGTCATGTCCAGGTAGTGCTCGTAGGGCAGGTCGCCGGACGAGCCGTAGCTGCCGATGGGGTAGTCGCGGAAGCCGCCGAGCCCGAACCACGCGTCCGGGATCACGCCGCGGATCCGGGTGATGAGGTCCGCGATGCCGGTCTTGAGCGAGTCGATCGACGAGCCCATCGAGCCCGTCTCGTCCATCAGGAAGTAGACGTCCGCCTTGGCGATGCTCGTCGCGAAGTCGAGCGTGTCCTGCGGCGGCATCGGCGCCTCCATGTAGGGCACGACGAAGACGAAGTCGCCGAGGTTGCGCGGGTTGTCCATCGGGTCGAGCGGATCGGTGCCCGCGGCGCGCTCGATGAGATCGGTGACGCCGTCGCCGTCGCTGTCCGCGCGGGTGGGGTCGAGACCGATCTCCCACTCGAGCCGATCCGAGAGGCCGTCGTCGTCGCTGTCCGGATCGCGGAAGTCGGGGATGGTGTCGCCGTCCGAGTCGACGGGCGGCGAGAAGACGTCGTCGTCCCCCGCCTCGACCGCGTCGGGGATGCCGTCGTCGTCGCTGTCGAGGTCCTCGTGGTCGAGCAGGCCGTCGCGGTCGGTGTCCGGACCGAACTCGTCGCCGTCCATGATGAGGTCGTTGTCGGAGTCGGGGTCCCGGTAGTTCGGCCGCTCGTCTCCGTCGCTGTCGGCGGGCGGGTCGAGCACGCCGGCGAGCTCCTGCTCGTCGCGGACGAGATCGTTGTCGTCGTCGAGATCCGCGTAGTTGGGGATGCGGTCGAGGTCGAAGTCGCCCACGCCCTCGATCTGATCGGGGTAGCCGTTGTTGTCCGAGTCGAGGTCGAGGTAGTCGGGGCGCGTGTCGAGGTCGGAGTCGCGCGGCTCGGTCGCGAGGTCGGTGTCGCCCGCCTCGTCCCGGTCGAGGATGCCGTCACCGTCCGAGTCGTCGTCGAGGTAATCCGGTGTGCCGTCCCCGTCGGTGTCGCGCCGGAGGGCACGCCCCTCGTCCTCGTCGGAGATGAAGTCACCGTCCGAGTCGGCGCCGGGGGGCACCGCGCCGTCGCCGAGGCCAGCGTCGCCTACGGCGCCGCCGTTGTCACACCCGCCCAGGACCAGGAGAAGAAGGAAGATCGAGCCGAGTGGCATGCGTCGCATGGCCTGACTCTACTCCCGCTGCCGGGTCCGTTCGAGAGGCGTCGGCGCGATGGCTCACTCGTCGCGTCGGACGGCGGGCGGGGCGCGTCTCAGGCGTGCGATCGGGAACGGCTTCCAGGTCGCGGTCTTGCGCGCTCCTGCCCCGAGACGCCGCAGACAGTCCGCGAGCGCCGCCTGATCGATCGTGCCGTCGGCGCGGCGCGCCTGCTCGGTGCAGCGCCTCCGCGCGTCGTCGGCTCCCGATCCAGCTCGGTCCCCGCGCGGCTCGGACTCCGAGGGCTCGGCCTCGGCCGCGGGCGGGTCCACGTCGGGGGTGACCGGCGACGCGGTGGCGCCCCCGATCGTCCCGAGGCCGCCCAGGCCGATGGTGCCCTCGCCCACGCCTCCGCCGCCTCGCCCATAGCCCGTGCCGGAGCCCGAGCCGTAGCCGAGCGCGTCGAGCTGTCCCCGCAGCGCGCGTCGCGCGGGTGCGGCGGGTCGCGGAGCCAGGGAGGGAGTCGGCGACGGACCGCGTGAGGTCGTCGACCCGCGGCTGCCCTGGGCGTTCGCCTCCCGGGCGCGCTCCTGCCCGGCCGGGCTCTGCTGCGGCTGGTGCACCGTCGCCTGCGCCGGCTCGTCCACCCGGTAGCCCTCGTCGATGGCCAGGAACGCCGTCCACTGCGTCAGCAGGTGATGCCGCAGGCCGAGCTGCGTGACCTCCTCCTGCAGCGCCTCGTTCGGCTGCAGCGCCATCGCGGTCATCAGGTCGCGGATGCGGGTGCGGGCCCAGACGGATCCGAGCTCCGGGCGCGCTTCGCCCTCGGAGGGGAGCGACACCGAGACGCGCTGCGTGAACGGGCGGCCCGCGAGCCGACCGCGGATCGTGATCTCACCCCGCCCACCCGAGGCGTAGCGGCCGTGGACCACGAGCGGCCGGTCCGCATAGAGGTCCGGCAGCCGGCGCGGGTAGGCGCCCTGCACCTCGAGGTCGCCCCAGTCCACGCGGAGATCGGT
Organism: Sandaracinaceae bacterium; assembly: GCA_040218145.1. Taxonomy (GTDB): domain Bacteria; phylum Myxococcota_A; class Polyangia; order Polyangiales; family Sandaracinaceae; genus JAVJQK01. The sequence goes on from JAVJQK010000044.1 coordinate 40,774, forward strand.
CAGGTAGGGGCTGGCGATGCGCTCGTGGAAGCGGTCGGCCGCCGCCTCGGGCGACTCGTCGAGCGTGACCACCTGCACGTCGCCGCGCCCCACCTCGGCCAGCCGCGTCAGGAGGTAGCGGTTGACGGCGGAGCCCACGCCGAAGCCGAAGACACGCGACTGCCCGAGCCGCTGATGCACCTCCCGGAAGACTTCGGTCTCGTTCCCGATGAAGCCGTCCGTCATCAACAGCACCACGCGCATCCGGCCGTCCTCGGCCTCCGGCTCGAGGGCCGCGCGCACGCCGCGCAGCATCTCGGTCGCGCCGAGGGCGCGCATCTCGTCCACGAAGCGCCTCGCGCGGGACAGGTTCTCCTCGCTCGCAGGGAGCGCCGCGTCCGAGAGCGCGCTGGTGGTGTCCGAGAAGCTGAGCACGCGGAAGGTGTCGGTCGGGCGCAGCCCCCCGAGCGCGCGCTGCATCGCGGCCTTGGCCAGCTCCATCGGCCGGCCGTGCATCGAGCTCGACGTGTCCACCACGAAGACGACCTCGCGCGGCATGACCTCGTCCTCGGGCACGTTCAGGCGCGGGTGCAGGGCGAGCGAGAAGTGGCCGCGCTCCCCCTCCTCGGGCGGGCTCGCGAGCACGGAGACGGTCGGCGCCTCGCCCGCGATGGCGAAGCGCACGTCGAGATCGCGGTCCGGCGCCGCGGCCTCGGCGAGCGAGACGTGCGCCGCGCGGCCGCGCCGCTCCACCTCGATCTCGTGGGTGGGCGAGCGCACGCCGCGGAGCTCCGCGCCGACGTCGGCGTCGATGGTGACCTCCACGCGATCGGGCCGCTCCCCGCCCGGCGCGAGCACGACCTGGCGGGTCGGCGCGTCGTCGCTCGCGCCCTGCTCGGGCTGGTAGCGCGCGCCCGCGACCATCGGATAGACGAAGCGGTAGCTGCCCTCCTCGTAGGGCAGGACCTGCGTGTAGTGGAGCGTGACCCGGATGGCGTCGCCGGGCCGGATGTTGGCCACCGACTGGCGGAAGAGGTTCGGGCGCTCCTGCTCGAGCAAGCTCGCGAGCACCCCGCGCTCTCGCGCGTCCTCGTATCGCTCCCGCGCCTCCTGGCGGCGGTGGATCTGCGCGCGCACCACGCGGTCGCCGGCCCGCATCTCCATCGCGTCCACCGCCGCGTCGTCCGGGAGCGGGAAGAGATAGACCGCCTCGACCGCGCGGTCGTAGGGGTTCTGAAAAGTCTGCTCGACGCGCACCCGGGCCACGAAGCCGCTGACGTCGGCGTGCACGCGCGTGCCCTGCAGCGGGAAGCCGGCGATCTCCTCGTCCCGGGGCTCCTCGTTCAGCTGCAAGGTGCCTTCACTCGGCCGCTCGTCCTCCTCGGCCGGCGGCTCGGTCGCGAGCACGCGCCCGTTGTGCTGCGCGTTGCCACCCCACATGTGCCAGCCGTCGAAGCTCACGTCCGAGACCTCGAGGCCGACCACGCCCCCGCGCGCGGTGCTCGCGTAGACCCAGCCGTGCCCGACGGTGGGCTGCGCCGCGATCGGCTCGCCGACGTCGTACGCCCAGGCGGTCATGCCCGTGTCGATGTCGAGGCCGAAGAGGTGACCGTCCTGCGTGCCGAAGACGAGCTGACTCCCCGCCACGGCCGGCGGGCTCGCTGGACGCGAGCGCGTGTCGTTCGTGTAGCGGCGGCGCCAGAGCAGCTCCCCCGACTCGGCGTCCCGGCAGTGCACCTCGTTCCCGATGGTCTGGTAGGCGCGCCCCTCGATCACCGTCGCGCGGGATCCCTCGTATCGCCAGCCGCGTTGCACGTCCGGATCCGGTCGTCCCGCCACGTACGCCGCGGGCACCGGGTCGTGCTCCCGCTCGGTCCGCCCGTTCGCCTTGGCGAGCACGACGGCGCGCTCCACCACCTGCCGCTCGCCTTCGAGGGCCTCGCGGCGCCGCACCGTGACGTGCACCTCGTCGTGATGGATCCACGGCGCGCTCGTCGCGTGGACGCGCCGACGCCAGCGCACCCGGCCCGTGCGCTGGTCCACGCGATAGACCGTGCCGCGCATGGTCGTGAAGTACGCGTCGCCGTCCATCAGGATCGGCGCGTTCATCACGTCGCCGTCGACCGGGATGCTCCAGCGCGGCGCCCCGTTTCCGAGCGCGAGCGCGGTGAAGCCGTAGCGCCGCCCGTCCCCCGTGCCCCAGCCGGTGGTGCCGGCCTCGAGCCCGCCGGGCGACTGGCCGTCGATGAGGTGACCGGAGAACACGAGGCCGTTGGCCGCGGCGGGCTGGCTCATCAGCGGGTCGCCGAGCCAGCGACTCCAGCGCTGCCGCCCGGTGTCCGCGTCCACCGCGAACAGGGTGCAGCTCTCGGTGTTGAAGAGGATCTTGCCGTCCTCGAGGATGGCGGCCGAGGGCCCCCCGTCGGGCGCGGACGCGGTCCACTCGCTCTCGCCGGTGCGCGCGTCGTAGGCGAAGACCTGGTGGCTCGAGAAGCCGCCGCCCACGTAGACCTTCCCGCCGCCGTAGATGGGCGTGAGCAGATGCTGCAGGCCGCCGCGCGTGCGCGCGAACCAGCCGCGGTGGTAGCCGTCGAAGGTGAACCGGCTGGTCTGCCCGACGTGGGTGGTCGGGATGTTCAGCGCCCGCGGGGCCATGCGGCTGGTGAGCGCGACGGTGTCGGCGGGCACGGCGGGCTCGAGCGGCGCCTCGGCGGCCCCGGCCAGCTCCTCCACGTCGGGAGGAGGCACGACCTCGTCCCCCGTGGTGACGCGCGCCTCGTTCTGTCGCGACGAGGGTGAATCAGAGGCGCCCTGCGGCGTCCCACTGCTCGTGCCGCACCCGATCGCGACCGCGATCAGCGAGAGCGTCTGGCACGCACGTGTCCAACCGCGGCGGGCGCTCCGCCGTCCAAGAGTGCTTCGGTTCATCCCTCTCCTCCGGAGCGGTGCAACCGCGCAGACCGGAGACAGCTTGGGTACGGTTCGGCGATGGACGAGATCACCGTCGACGACCGACTGGACGAGTGGGCGGACGCGTGGCGTGCGTGCCGGCTCCAGGCGCCGGCCGATCAGTGGCGCGCCGAGTGCGAAGCCGACTGGGCGGAGGACGCGGTCCTGCACCTCGAGTCGCTGGACACCCCCGACTGGCGGGCGGCCCGGGTCGAGCGTGACGCGCTCGCGCGATCGGCGGACGCGTGGTTCGCGGCGCTCGCGCTGGCGCTCCGCGATCGGCGACATCGGGTCTGGACCGGCGCGCTCGACGCGCTCACCGAGCTGGGGCCATCGCGACGGGCGGAGCTGGAGAGCGCGCTGTGCAGCCTCGTCGAGACCCCGCCGCCGGCGGCCTACGAGGGCGCGCCGGCCTCCATCGCGTCACGCCATCGCGGCGTCACCGGGCACCCTTGGTCGGCCGACGGGCTGGCCCGCCTGGCGGAGCTGACACGCGATCCGCGCCCCGTGGTCGCGGCGGGCGCCGCCTTCGTGCTGGGACGACCGCGGTTCCTCGCGGAGGGGATGGAGGCGCTGTCGGCGTGGAGTCTGCGCGACGATCTCCCCGAGAGCGCGCTCGACCTCCTCGAGCACCTCGTCCCCGCGCTCGAGAGTCACCTCGGCGCGCCCCGGAGCGGCGACGCCCGGATCGAGCGGCTGCGCTCCTTGCTCGCTACATCTGCGAGCGGTTGAGGCGGCCGTGCGCCGTGATGCCGGCGTTCGTGTAGTGGAACTCGAGCACGTTCGGATCGTTGGTCGCGCGGAGCTCCACGCGGCCGCCCTGCGGACAGCGCTCGTGCCCGAAGCGCACCGACTCCTGCACGATGAGCGACGGCTGTCCGAAGCCGCTCGTGCAGGTCCACGTGCCGCTGCAGCCGATGGCGCCGTACTCGAACGTGCCGCACTGCCCGCCGCCCTCGACGATCGTGGCGTCGATGTCCATCTCGGTCGGCGCGTTGGGCATGGCCGAGGTGACCTCGGCCAGCCCGCGCCAGTGCCCCGAGTAGTGATCGGAGGGCGCGGCCTGCACGGGCGCCGCCGTCTGGGGAGGCGGCGCGGCTTCGGAGGATCCACACGCGACGAGCAGCAGCGCGGCGAAGAGCGAGAGTCGTGTCGACATGGGGGCGAGGATACCAGGGCCGAGCGCTGGACGGACCTCGAGAAAGGCGGCCGCGCTGGCGAATGGTCAGCCGTGCCTACTTCGACACCATGTGCCTTCGCCCTTCGGCTCGAGCGCGGTGATCCGTGGAGCGCGTCGACGCTCGCTGGGGCGGGGTGCGACGAGAGCGTCTCACCATCGGCGGCGACCAGGTCGTGTGTCGCGTCGCGGGCGAGGGCCCCGTGCTCTTGCTCGTGCACGGAATGGCGGGGAGCTCCGAGACGTGGCGATTCGTGATGCCCGCGCTCGCCGAGCGCTTCACCGTGATCGCCCCCGACCTCCTGGGGCAGGGTGAGTCGGACAAGCCGCGCGGCGAGTACTCGCTGGGCGCGCACGTCGACACCCTGCAGCGCGTCCTGGACGAGCTGGGGCACGATCGCGCCACCCTCGTCGGCCAGTCGCTCGGCGGTGGTGTGGCGATGCAGTTCGCCCATCAGCTCCCGGCTCGCTGCGAGCGGCTCGTCCTCGTCAACGCCGGCGGCCTCGGTCGCGAGGTCAGCGCGTACCTCCGGCTGTTGACCCTGCCCGGCGCCGAGCGGCTCTTCCCCCTCCTGTCTCCGGCTTGGGTGCGAGGCGTGGGGGAGCGCGTGTTCGCGCGGCTGGAGCGAATGGGCGTGCAGCCATCGCCCGCCGCCAGCGAGATCTGGCGGAGCTACCTGTCGCTCACGGACCCCGCCAGCCGCCACGCCTTCTTCCGCAGCCTCCACGACGTCATCGACCTGGGCGGGCAGGCGGTGAGCGCCCTCTCCTGGGTCGCGCGCACGACGCACCTCCCGACCTTGATCGTCTGGGGCGCCACCGACCCCTTCATCCCACCCAGTCATGGTGAAGTCGCGCACGCCGCCATGCGGGGAAGTCGCCTCGTGGTGTTCGAGGACGTCGGGCACTACCCGCACTGCGAGGCGCCCGACCGGTTCGTCGCGGTCGTGCGGGAGTTCCTCGACGCCACCGGCCTCCCACCCGGGTGAATCCGCGCCAGGGCGGCGCCAGAGAGGGGCTGTTCTGGCCGCGCCGAGCGCGTACGTCCTCTCCGTGTCGCGCGCCGTGGGCGCCGGAGAACGGGGGACGAGATGAGGACGCACCGAGCCGTCATGGGGCTGCTGGCCGGACTGAGCACGGCGGCGGCGCTCGTCGCCGTGGGCTGCGGTGGCGCGGCTCCGCCTCATCGCGCGCAGGCCGAGACGATGGCCGCGATGCGCAGCGCCCACGATCTGGGCGCGGACGCGCAGCCGCAGGCCTCGTACCACCTCGAGCTCGCGGAGGAGCAGCGCTCCGAGGCGGAGCGAGCGATCGAGCGAGGTCAGATGCTGCGCGCCGAGCGCTTGCTGCGTCAGGCCGAAGCCGACGCCGAGCTGGCCATCGCGCTCACCCGAGAGGCGTCGATGGAGCGCGAAGCCGCGGAGGCCCGCGACCGCATCCGTCAGATGCGGTCGCGGCATCTTCAGGGCCCCGAAGAGGGCTCGTAGAGACGCTCGTAGAGACAGAGCAGCAGGTTCGCAGGAGGACCCGATGACCCGTATTCAACACGCCGCGCTGACGGCTCTCGCGATCGCAGTCGGAGGATGCGGGGCCAGCATCTCACCGCGGCTCGTCGAGGCGCGAGGCACGCTGAGCGACGCCGAGGGGAGCCTGGCCGCGCGCCTCGAGCCGGACGAGCTACTCGAGGCACAGCGGCTGCTCGCGCTCGCGGAGCAGCAAGCGGACGGCTCCGAGGCGGAGCGACACTACGCCTACCTCGCCGACCGTCACGCGCAGGTCGCGATGGCGCATGCGCGGACCGCTCACCTGCGCGCCCAGGTCACCGCAGAACAGGACGCGTACATCGACGAGCTCGAGGACACGACCATCGCGCGGAGCCGGGCCCTCGACGCGCAGGGGCGCGCGCTCGCCGACGTGCAGAGCCAGCTCTCGGACGTGCGCACCGCGCTCGGCGAGCGGGGGAGCACCCTCGACGCGCAGACCCGCGAGCTGCGGGAGCGAGAGCGGGAGCTCGCGCAGCGCGAGGCCGAGCTGCGGGCGGAGCGTGAGCGGCGCGAGGAAGCGGAGCGCCGCGCGGCGGAGGCGATGGCGCGCCTCAGCGAGCTGGCGCAGATCCGTGAAGAGGCGAACGAGACGGTCATCACGCTGAGCGGCGAGGTGCTCTTCGAGACCAACCGCGCCGAGGTTCGGGGCACGGCGCAGCGGCGGCTCGAGGCCGTGGCGGCGGCGCTGCAGGCGCAGCCCGACCGTCGCATCACGGTGGTGGGCCACACGGACACCCGCGGCAGCGCCACGCACAACGAGGAGCTGTCACGCCGTCGCGCGGAGGCGGTGATGGGCTTCCTCGTCGAGCAGGGCATCCCCGCCGAGCGCATCTCCGCCCTCGGGCGCGGGGAGAGTCAGCCGATCGCGCCGAACGACACCCCGGAGGGGCGCGCGAACAACCGCCGGGTCGAGATCGTGCTGAGCGCCCGCGCGGAGGCGGCCTCACAAGAAGCCGCAGAGGCGCGGTGATCCCTCACTCGGCGTACTCGAACGCGCCGAGGGTGAACGGGGCCACGCGCGGCACACCGTGGAAGTCGGTGGCCGCGTGCTCGCTCCACCCCGCGGGGTCGGCGCCCACGTCGAGCGACCCGCCGGCGGGCCGGGCGTCTCCTTCGGCGAAGGGCGCGTCATGCGTGCTCACCTCGACGGCGTCGTAGCCGCCGAAGTCGGAGAAGCCCGAGCCGCTCACGTTGACGTGATCGAAGCGCGTGGCCGGGTCGAGCGAGAACCCGAGCTCCTCGTTCGCGAAGCCATCGACGCCCGCGAAGACGCAGTTGAGCAGCTCGGTTCCGTCGTTGCCGCGGCGGACGCGGAAGAGCCGCGAGCCGCCGATGAAGGTCGAGTGGATGAAGCGATTGCGGGACGCGACGCCGGCGCCGCCCTGGTCACGAAAGAACACGTTGTACTGACAGTCGCGCACGATCAGGTTCACGAAGTCGTTGTCGTGCCCGGCGTCGACCAGATCTCCGGCCGACTCGTCGCCCGCGCCGTCGTCCCAGTCGTTGAAGACCACGCCCGCGTAGGCGTCCGTGACGACGATGTTCTGGAAGAGGTTGTCGCTCGCGCCGTTGGAGAGCGTGATGGCGGTGCTCCACTCGACCGGGCTGTCCCGCCGCACGACGCCGTTCTTGATGGTGTTGCGCTGACAGCCGCCGAACTGGAGCTCGACGTTCGTGTTCGTCACCGTGAAGCCGTCGACGACGTTGTCCGCCGCGTCGGCGCCGACCGGCTTGATGACGATGCCGTGTCCGAGGTGCGAGATCCCCGGCGTCCGGTAGACGTGGATCCGTGAGGCGTGGTTCCGGTTGCCGTTGAACAGGAAGTAGTAGTCCATGTCGTTGGCGGTGTCGGTCCCGACCACCTCGATGTCGCGGTAGACGCCGTCCGCGCCCTGCACCGTCACGCCCTGCGCGCCGGCGTCCCGCACGAAGCACCGCTCCATGGTCACGCCGTCCCCGGTCACGGTGATGCCCCACCCGTCGTAGTCCGTGAAGCCGCCGCTCCCGGTGAAGTTCCCGTGGTAGTCGCTCACCAGGTTCCGCAGCACGGGCCGCGCGCCCCAGATCTCGAAGCCGGCGGAGTAGCGGGTGACCTGGAAGCTCTCGAGGTGCACGTGGTCGCCGCGCACGCGGAAGCCGGTGCCACGACCGATCTCGCCCTCGAGCACGCCGCGGAGCATCGGCATCAGGCTCGGGTCGAGGGGCTCGGTCCCGGTCACGCTGGCCCGCCCGTGCGGGCGCACCAGGTTCCACTCCGGGTCGGTCCCGATGAAGCGAATCGGCGCCTCGGCCGTGCCGTCCGTGGTCTGGTCGAGGCGGAGGTCGCCGTAGTCGCCCGCCTGCACGAACACCGTCGTGCCGGGCCCGGCGGCCGAGACCGCGTGGGCGAGCGACCAGGCCGTGGCCGCGGTGAGACCGTCGGCGTCGGCCGAGCCCGCGGTCGTCACGTAGCGCACCTCGGCCGCGCACTCGGGCCCGCCACCGCCGGCCGGATCCGGGACGCAGTCCGGCGCGGACCGAGTGCACGGCGCGTGGGCCGCCTCGCACGCGGCGACGTCGGCGAAGCCCGCCGTGCAGCCCGGGCCGATGCACGTGCAGCCGGAGAGCGACACGCACGCCGCGCCGTCCCAGAACACCCCGAGCGGGCGTCCGCAGTCTCCCTCGGCGATCACGCCCTGCGTCTCGCACGCGCTCGCGGGGGGCAGGCCCGCGTCGCCCTCGACGGCTCCGTCGGCGGCCGCGGCGTCCCTCACGCCTGCGTCGGTGGTCGGCGGCGGCGTCCCCGCGTCGCCTGCGTCGACCGAGGCAGGGAGCTCGTCACACCCGGCGAGGGCCGAGGAGAGCGCGAGGAGCACGAGCAGGCGGGCGGCGTGATGCATGGCGCCATCCTGACGGTCGCACGCGCGCGGCGGTCGGTTCCGAATCGTACGCCGTACGAAGCGTCGCGCGCCTTCACCCCCAGACGACGCTCCGCATGGAGATGGAGCCGGCGTCGAAGCCCTCCACCGCGAAGCGCGCCGGCTCGGAGTCGGCGCTCGCGGCGTAGGCGTAGAGGAGCGGGAGCCAGTGCTCGGGCGTGGGGTGGGCGCGGCGTCCGTCGTCGCTCTGTTGCCACCGGGTGAGGAGCGCGTCGCCGTCGCGCTGGCGCAGGGCCTCGGCCGTGTCCGCGTCGAAGCGCCGCGCCCAGTCGGGGGTCACGCTCGGTGACGCGCTCCGCATGCGGCCGAAGGCGTCGCGGAGGTTGTGCACGATGTTGCCGCTCCCGAGGATGAGCACGCCCTCGTCGCGGAGCGGCGCGAGCGCGCGGCCGATCTCCATGTGGCGCCGCGCGTCGAGGTGGCGGTCCAGGCTGAGCTGGATCACGGGCACGTCCGCCTCGGGGACCATCCAGCGCAGCACGCTCCAGGTGCCGTGGTCGAGGCCCCACTCGCTGCGCGCGTCGGCGTCGTGTGCGGCGAGGAGCGCGCGCACCCGTCGGGCGAGCTCCGGCTGGCCCGGGGCCGGGTACTGCACCTCGTGCAGCGCGGGCGGGAAGCCACCGAAGTCGTGGATGGTCTCGGGCCGCGGCTGCGCGGTGAGGTAGGTCCCGCCGACGAACCAGTGGGCGGAGACGGCGAGGATGGCGCGCGGGCGCGGCAGGGCCTGGCCGAGGGCGGTGAAGCCGCGGCTCCAGCGGTTGTCTTCGATGGCGTTCATCGGGGAGCCGTGCCCGACGAACACGACCGGCATGCGCTCTTCGCGGGTCTCGCTCATGGCCTCTCCCTCCTGTCCCTCTCGGTGCGCGGAGCGGCGCCCGCACCCGAGGGGCACGAGCGCCGCGGCGGAGGCGAGCCCCCGCAAGAACGCGCGGCGCCCGGTCACGCGGCGTGCTCGTCCGCGGGCTGCGCTTCCTTCACCGCGACGGCCTGCACCTCGATCTCGATCTCGACCTTCTCACCCACCAGGACGCCTCCGGCCTCGAGCACCTGGTTCCACTCTAGCCCGAAGTCGCGGCGGTCGACCGACGCGCTCGCCTGGAAGGCGACCCGCTGGTTGCCCCACGGGTCCTTGCCCGCGCCGAGGAAGCGCGCGTCGAGCACCACGTCGCGGGTGACGTCGCGAATGGTCAACGCGCCGTGCACGCGCAGCTCCCCGCCGTCGTTCTGCTCGACCCGGGTGCTCTCGAAGCGCAGGGCCTCGAAGCGCTCCACGTCGAAGAAGTCGGCCGAGCGGAGGTGCGCGTCGCGGTCCGGGACGCCGGTGTCGATGCTGCTCGCGTCGATGGTGACCTCCACGCGTCCGCCGGTCGGGTGAGCCGGGTCGAGCTGCACCAGCCCGCTCCACCTGGCGAAGCGCCCCCGGACCTTCGCGAAGACCATGTGGCGGACCGAGAAGCCGATGCCCGAGTGGGTGGTGTCGATGTTCCAGCGCTGCGCGTTCGTGTTCGTGGTCATGTCCGTCTCCTCTTTCGTTGGTGCCTGACGTAGACGAACCTAGCGACATCCCACGCACGGGATTAGACCCTGCTTTCAGGAGACTTCATCCCGCATACGGGATAATGTTCGAACGAGATGAGTGGGACCGACGCCAACGCGATCCTGGTCTTCGCGAAGGTCGTCGAGGCGGGCAGCTTCGTCGGCGCCTCGCGCGAGCTGGACATGCCGACCACGACGGTGAGCCGCAAAGTCTCGGACCTCGAGGCGCAGCTCGGCGCCAGGCTCCTCCAGCGCACCACGCGCTCGCTCAGCCTCACCGACGTGGGCCGCGCGTACTACGCCCACGCCGCGCGCGTGGCGGCCGAGGTCGAGGAAGCGGAGCTCGCCGTCACCCGCCTGCAGGCCGCGCCGCGGGGCCGCCTGCGCGTCACCATGCCGCTCAACTTCGGCTTCCTCGCCTCGGCCGTGGCGACCTACATGGAGCGCTACCCCGACGTCGAGGTGGAGCTGGTCGGCGCCGACCGCGTGGTGGACCTCGTGCAAGAGGGCTTCGACGTGGCCGTGCGCGCGGGGGCCCTCTCGGACTCCACCCTGGTCGCCCGTCGCCTCGGCGCGCTCCAGAGCTTCCTCGTCGCGAGCCCCGCCTACCTGGAGCGGGCGGGCGAGCCCGGGACCCCCGCCGACCTCGAGCGCACGGACTGCCTCGTCTTCGGCGCCGGCCAGCTCGGGCGCTGGACCCTCGAGCGAGAGGACGAGCGCGTCACGGTCGACGTGCGCGCGCGCCTCGTGGTCAACGACTTCGACTTCCTCGAAGAGGCGGCGCGCGCCGGCCTCGGCGTCGCGATGCTGCCCGCCTTCCGCGCCCTCCCCGGCGGCGCCCTCCGCCGCGTCCTCCCCACGTGGAGCTCACCCGCGGTGCCCCTGCACGCCGTCTACCCCAGCACCCGCCACCTCTCCCCCAAGGTCACCACCTTCCTCGACCACCTCCAGACCGCGATGACGCCCCCACCCTGGGAGGCCAGGGACGGTGTTTACTTGTGACCGGACTTTTTGCATACCCACAGACAGAGACGACAGCCAGGCGGGGTCCATCGTGAACGCGTGCAGGACCACCATTCCGAGCGTCAGGTCGGCGAAGTCGATCAACACCAACAAAGAAAGGTGCATGCCGAGCATCGCCGCCCAGAGCCACGGTCGCGCGCGCCTCCACATCGCCAGCGGCGCGAAGAGCACCTCGAGCGCCAGCGTCCCCCAGCTCGCCGCGTGCAAGAGCGCCGGCTGCGTCAGCAGCCACTCCCGCAGCCCGTGATCGCGAGCCAGCGGGTTCGCGAGGATGTGCGCCACCGCGCTCCCGTCGATCCAGGAAGGCGCCCCGAGCTTCGTCAACCCGCTGTACGAGTACCCGACCGCCATCACGATCCAGACCGCCTGATGAAAGCGCGCCGGCATCCGCCAGCCTGGCTTGCGAGTGTCCAGACACGCGTGCACGAGCAGGAGCAGCCCGACGTACGGGAGGCTCGGGTTGGTGATCAGCGGGTTGCGCCCCAGCAGACACGCCCAGACGAACCAGATCCCGATCGCGGCCGCCCGATCGCGCCAGCCCAGGATCAACGGGAAGCAGAGCGTGGCGCCCGTCGCCACGAACGCCCAGACGAAGCCCGGACCGTCGATCCAGCTGAGCACGTTGGGGAACGCGTGGGCGATCGGGCTCAGCGTCGCGTCGGGCAGCATGCCCTCGTGGCTGAAGAGCTCCGCCGCCGACGGCAGGAGCTGCGCGAAGTGCACCAGCAGATAGAGCCCGAGCCCGATGCGGAAGAGCCCGTACCGTCGCGCGTCCCAGCCGGTCACCGCTCGCACTCCACGGTCAACGCGCGCGGCACGTGCGGCGGCGTGTCGGCGCGCGGCGCGTAGCGGAGCGTGATCGGCGAGGCGACGCGCGATGGGTCCACCCCGAGCTCTCGGAGCAGCGGCGCGTCTCCACAGAGACCATGTCGCGCGACCGCGTCGACCATCGGCCACAGCAGCGGCCGGCCCTTCAGCGCGGGCCCACCCGCCACCGCCGCGCCGTACGCGTTGCGCCGATTGTACGCCCCCTCGACGCGCGCGTAGACGGCGGGGCTCAGCTCGAGCGAGCGCGCCTCGCCGCCCGTGTCCTCGTACTCGACGAAGAAGCGCGTGGAGAAGCCCTCGTAGCCGTCGATCGTCGTGAAGACCCGCGGGTGCGGAGACGCCGCCGTCGCCGCGGCGAGCCCCTGCAACACAGGCACATTCATTGCCGCCCCCAGCATCTGCGCGAGGCCCAGCGCGACCACGGCGATGGGACCCCAGCGCTCGAACCCACGCGCCCTCACTCGATCACCTCGCCGCGCAGCATCGCGCCGAGCCGCCGCTCGTCCTCGAAGCCGCAGTCGCCCTCGTAGCGCGCCGGGTTGTCGAACGTGCCGAAGAGCAGATCCCAGAGCGGCAGGTCCGAGTAGTTCGAGCGGTGCCGGCGGCGCGCGTGGTGCACGCGGTGCATCTCGGGCCGCTGGATCAGCCACCCGAGCCAGCGCGGGGTGGAGACGTTCCAGTGATAGAAGAGCTCCGCCAGCCCGGTCATCAGCACCGCGTACGTGGCCGCCTCCGGACCCAGCCCCACCAGGAGGTAGAGCACCGCGCTCGAGAGCACGCCGTTGATCGCGACCTCGATGGGATGCTTGTAGAAGCTCGCGATCACCTCGATGCGCGAGGGGCTGTGATGCACCTGATGCACCCACCGCCACAGGAAGGGCACCTCGTGGCGCGCGCGGTGCCAGAAGTAATAGACGAACGTGATGGCGAGGTAGCCGACCAGCGCGCCGCCGTAGGGACCGAGCGCGTCGAGCGACCACGGCCGGCTCGCGCGCATCCAGTCCTCCCAGAGCACACCGCCGATGAAGACCATGGCCGCCTGGGCGCCGTTGAGCAGGATCGCGCGCGGCCACCAGCCCGGCACCTTCGCCCAGCGCCGCCCGGGGCGGACGCGCTCGACGAGCATCATGAGCAGCCCGCAGGCCAGGACGAGGAGAGGCACCATGCACGGCCCTGGAGCGAGGCGCGTGCCAGCCGCGCGCGCGGCCCAGGTCACGCGCCGTCGCGCGGGTCACGTACATCGCGTGCACGCCGCACGCAGCGCGTGTTTGCTACGGGAGGGTCGAGAGGCCGGGCGGCAGCGCGTCGGACCGGGGCTCGCAGCGCGGCTCGAGGAGCGCGGCGCAGGGGCCGTCCGCGACGCTCGTCCCCACCACCTCGCCGTCGGCCTCGTGGTGCAGCCGCAGCGTCCCGGCCTCGAGCTCGGCGCGCGACATCCGACCCTCCTCACGGACCGTGATGAGACGACCCGCCGCGTCGCGCTCGATCTCGACCTGCGCGAACGCCTCCGCGCCCTCCTCCGGGCCCTCGATCGTCATCACGCGAACCAGGCGGCCCGCGTCGTCGCGAACGCAGCGTCGCGCCTCGAGCCACTCGTCGTCTTCGTAGACCGTGAAGCCGTCCGGACGCCCGCCCGCGTCGAGGGTCCAGACGACCGACCGCGGCGTCGCGCCCTCCGCCTCTTGCCGCACCAGCACCCGAGCTCCCTCGCGAGACACGCGGAGCACGCCCTCGTCTCGGTCTTCGCCGAAGTCGACCGTGAAGCGGATCTCCTCCGGGCCGTACGTCCAGCGCGCGCTCAGCGCGGGGCCATCGGAGAGCGCGGCGTGACTCACCCAGCGCCCCGCTTCGTCGCGGACCCAGTCCTCTTCGGCTCCCATCATGTCCGGGTCCGCGGCGTCGTGCCGGACGCTGCATCGAAGCGGCGCCGCCTGGGTCACTTCGGTCTCCCCGGTCTCCTCGGTCTCCTCGGGCGCCGGCTGGGTGGGGGCGGGGTTCGCCGAGCCGCAGCCGAGGAGGCACATCCAGATCAACACACGCATCCGGCCGAGCTTCGCACATCGACGGTGGCGACGGAACGCGCGTGGATCCAGCCAGGGACCATGAAAGCTCGACCGACCTCCGACCTCGCCAACATGCCCACCTCACGCAAGCTGGGCTACGGCGCCCTCGCGCTCCTCCCCGCGCTGCTGCTCGCCGTCTCCGGGCTCTCCGCCGTCGTGGCCGACCTCGGCACCGCCGCGCAGCTGCTCTACGTGCACGTCGCGGCGCAGTTCATCGTGCTGCTCATGTTCGGTGATCTGCTGATGAAGAGCCGGGCCATGGACAGCACGGGCCGCGTCCTGTGGGGCGCCTACTTCCTGCTCCTCGCCCCGGCGGCCGTGCTCTCCTTCTGGTACGTGCACGTCTGGTCCGCGGGCGACCTGCGCCGCCCCCGCCGCGTCCGCACCCTCGAGCTGACGCTGACCGACTGATTCCCCGGACCCCGCGTCAGATCAGGATCACGTCGCAGGGGAACGAAGCCTCGAGGGTGGCGCCCGGGCCGCTCTGCAATCTCGTGCAGGCCTCGCCCTGGAGCTCGATGTGGCTCTCGTCGAGCACACGCCAGCCGTCGGGGTCGTCGCAGCTCAGCGCGGTGCCGTTCAGGCGCACCGTGCCCGCGCACGCGTCGTCGAGGTTCTGGATGCGGCCCTCGAGCGTGACCACGCAGCTCAGCTCGCCCGCGACGATGTCGGTGAGCGCGGTGCGTAGGCCGGCGTCGTCACCCGCCTCCCAGAACTCCGCGTCGGCGTCGCCCGCGCCGCGGCCGAGACCTGCGTTGGCCATGTCCTGGAGATGACGCTCGCTGATCGTGCCCTCACCGACGCTGATGATGAAGGTGCGGATGCCCATGCGATAGGCGCGCTCCGCCGCCGCGAGCGCCTCGGGCTGGCCCTCCTGAGGGTTGGGCTGCGCGCAGGTGTCGGGCTCGCCGTCGGTGGCGAGGATGAAGATGGTCGGGTCGGCGCTCGGATCGGGCGACATCGCGAGGAAATCGAGCACCGAGTCGATGCTCGCGCCGGTCGGCGTCTCGTCGATGGGATCCGCCGGGCCGTAGACGGCCTGGAGCGCGCCGTGGTTGTCGAGCGCAGGGCCGACCCACTCGACGAGCGGGCACATGCCCGGCACCGGGTCGCTCGAGTTCCCGTCCGCCTCGGCGCTGTAGAGGGCCAACCCGAAGCGCACCGAGGACTGCAGCGAGTAGACGAGCCCGTCCGGCTCGTCCATCAGCGAGTCGCGCAGCGCGTCCCAGCGGTCGCGCCCGCCCGCGAAGTCCGCCGTCATGCTCCCGGACTGATCGACGATGAGGATCACGTTCGGCGTCACGCGCCGCGCCTGCACGCGCACGTCGGCGCAGATGCCGGTGGCGTCGACGTCGGCGTCCGGGCGGCTGAGCGAGACGCAGCGGCCGTCTTCCTGGCAGAGGCCACGCGGGCAGCCCTCGGCCGGCCTCAGCGGATCGCAGTCCGCCGTACAGACGCCCTGGTCCGCGCAGTAGTAGGCGCCCTCGCAGGGCATCTCCGCGCTGCACGGCACGTCACAGGTGTCCGGCGGCCGCGGCCCCGCGCACGGGCCGCCCGCGTTGTGCGGGCCGCTGCAGTCGCAGCCAATCGCGAGGAGCGCCCAGAAGAGCGCACCCATCCAACACCACACGACACGCGTCATCGAGACCTCCGACCCCGACAGAGTGCCAGTCGACGCCGCCACGCATCGTCCGGCGGCAACCCTGTCCCAGGAAAAGGACACACCACCACGAGAGTCGTATGTTCCACGACATGTGCCAGCGAGCCCAGCGGCAGTTTTGCAAGTCGACCGCGAACACGGAGCGCTCCGCGCGCCATGGCAGACTCAGCCCGTGAGCCGTGACGACGAAGTGGATCGACCGCGACTGTGGCTCTCCGCGGAGCGGATGCGCGCGCTCGGCTACCGGGTGGTCGACGCGCTCGTCGAGCGCTGGGCGGGGCTGGCCGACGCGCCGATCCCGTCGCCGCCCGATCGCGCGGCGCTGCGGGCGAAGCTGTCGGAGCCGCTCCCCCGAGAAGGGCGCGCCCCCGAGGACGTGATCGCGCGCGCGCTGGATGACGTGCTCGCGGAGGCAGCGCCGACCGGGCACCCGCGCTTCTTCGGCTTCATCCCCGCGCCCAGCAACTTCATCGCGGTGCTCGCCGACGCGCTGGTGGCCGGCTTCAACCCCTTCGGCGGCAACTGGGTCGAGGCGCCGGGCCCGCACGAGCTGGAGCGGGTCACGATCGGCTGGATCGCCGCGGCCTGCGGCTTCCCCGAGCAGGCCGCGGGCCTCTTCGTCAGCGGCGGCTCGATGGCGAACCTCACCGCGCTCACCGCGGCGCGGGAGGAGCGCGGGATCGAGGTCGACCGCGCGCGGATCTACACCTCCGACCAGACGCACGGCTCCGTGGCCAAGGCGCTGCGCGTGATCGGCTTCCCGGAGGCGGCGCTCGTCGTCGTGCCCACGGGCGACGACTTCGCGATGCGCCTCGACGCGCTCGACGAGGCCATCGCGCGCGACCTGGCACGAGGCGACGCGCCCTTCGCCGTCGTCGCGACCGCGGCCACCACGAGCACGGGGGCCGTCGACCCGCTCGACGCCATCGCGGATCGCTGCGCCGAGCACGGGATCTGGATGCACGTCGACGGCGCCTACGGCGCGGCGGGCATGTTCTCGGCCGGCACGCGCGCGCGGCTCACGGGGCTCGGGCGCGCCGACTCGCTCTCGCTCGATCCGCACAAGTGGCTCTTCACGCCGTACGAGTGCGCCTGCGTGCTCGTGCGGGACGGCGACGTCCTGACCCGCGCGTTCGCGCGCCACGCGGACTACCTCACCGATGTCAGCACCGACGAGCCCGACTTCCAGGACATGGGGATCCAGCTCACGCGCTCGTTCCGGGCCCTGAAGGTGTGGATGACCTTCCAGGTGTTCGGCGCCGACGCGATCGACGCCGCCATCGACGCGGGGGTGAGCCGGGCCGAGCACATGGCCTCGCGCATCGAGGCGATGCCTGGCTGGTCCCTCGCGGCGCCCGCCTCGATGGGGATCGTCGCCTTCCGGTGCGACGACCTCGACGACGCGGCTCACGCGGCGCTCGTGCACCGCCTGGTCGACACACACGAGGCGATGGTCAGCTCCACCGTGCTCCGCGGCCGCCGACACCTCCGCGCCTGCACGCTCAACCCACGCACCACCGACGCCGACGTCGAGCGCACCCTCGCCCTGCTCGACCGCCTCGCGCGGGGATGATCACGCCTCACGGCGACATCTCCTCCCACAGGAACTGCGCGAGTCGCCCGAGCGCGCCGCACGGGCCTGCCTCCGCCGCGTCCTCCGGCAGATGCCCGTCGTGGGTCATCTCGCCCAGCTGAATCCGATACGGACGGCTCATCGACCCGTGCGCGATGGGCTCGCACCGTGGCATGCCCCGGACGGCCTCGAGAAGCGCGTCGAGGCGCCGGGACGAGGGCGCGTCGAGCCGGACGCGGCGGGTCCTTCGGCAGGCGCCGCGGACGACCGCGTGACACCCCTCGAGCAGCCAGCGGCCGTTGGGCGTGCGCTCGACGGTCACGTTCGCGTAGCGAGATCGGTGCCCCACCCGCGGGCCTTCGATCACCGCGCTGAAACGAGAGGGCGCGGCCGCGCCGTCCTGCGCGTGCGCCGCGCCAGTGGAGCCCGCGGTCAGGAGCAAGGCGACGACGAGGCAGCGGAGGTGCAGGTGCATGCGCATCGGAGCGCCGAGCGGGTGCATTCCTTGGCGCCGAACGTCCCGCCGTCGCCGCTCGGGCGCGCCGGGGGAAGGCGCGTCCAGCGGAGGGCGTAGGTCGTCTCCGAAAGGAACACATCATGCTCAGGAAGACGATGCTCACTCTCCTCCTCGTCGCGGGCGCCGCGACCTTCGCGACCGGCTGCACGGAGATGTGCGAGGACGATTGCGAAGAGCAGCACGACATCAACAGCTGCGCCGAAGGCGACGAGGATTGCATGGTGCGCGTGGGGCAGGAGCTGCTCACCTGCGTCCAGGCCTGCAACGAGTAGCGCTCAGAGGGCGAGGCGCTCGGGGGTGCCCTCGAACGTCTCGTCGCCGTGCTGCACGTAGAGGCGTCCATCCGAGACGGTCACGCTCCAGCTCACGTTGCGATCCAGGCGAGCCTCGAGCGGCTCGAGCAGCTCCGCGGGCAGCGACCAGGCCTCGATCTCGTCCTTGCGGTGAATCGTCGCCTTGGCCATCTCGGCGATCCACGGCGCGGCACCCTTGGGCGCGTAGACGTAGACGAAGACGCGCGCCCCGGTCTTCGACGCGCGGTGGAGCCGCGTCGCGGCGGGGAAGCCGACGTCGATCCACGCCGTGACCTCCCCCCGGAGGTCCTTCACCCAGAGCGCGGGCTCCTCCACCGTGGAGAGCCCGCGCCCGAAGTCGATGCCCTCCTCGTGTCGGAGCGCGTACGCCAGGACCCGCGCCAGCATGCGCTGCGCGCTCTCGGAGGGATGCTGCGCGACCCGCAGGTCGAGCGACTCGTAGACGCCGCGGTCGACGTCGGAGAGCTGGATCTGGAATCGATGGATCGTCGAGGTGAGCGCCACGGGGTGGCTATGTCACATCGGCGAGCGACGCGCCGATCAGCGCGTGAGGGCGCGGCGGAGGAACGCTGCCATCTGCGCGCGGCTGACGGGCGTGCTCGGGCAATAGCGGCGCGGCCCGCACCCGTTGGTGATCCCGGCCGCCGCGACCGAATCGATGGCCGGCTCGTGCACGCCGCCGTCGTCGTCGAACGCGTCGGGGCCGGGCGGGAGCTCGAAGGCGTTGGCCACGAAGGTCGCCATGGCCGCGCGGCTGACGAGCGCGTTGGGGCAGAAGCGCCGCTCGCCACACCCGCCCGTGATGCCCGCGTGGGCGAGCGCGTCGATCTCGCGCTCGAGCGGGTTGCCGTCGTCGTCGTCGAACGCGTCGGGGCCGTCCGGCAGCTCCAGCGCGCGGGCGAGGAACGCCGCCATCTGCGCCCGGCTGATCGCGCGGTCGGGACAGAACTCGGTCTCGCTGCAGCCCCGCGTGATGCCTCGATCGACGAGCCAGACGATGTCGTCCTCGAAGAGCGTGTCGCAGATGTCCCGGAAGGGCGCGTCGCAGGCGTAGAGGCGCTCGACGCCCGCGATGTCGCCCGGGCTGAGCGTGCTCTGGTCCTCGATGAGGCTGCCGTCGCGGCGGGTGATCGTCGGCTCCCCGTCGGTGGAGAACGCGAGCGAGTGGTAGTGCATGACCGAGCGCGTGTCGTAGGCGCCGACGTCCTGGCCGCCGTAGCCCTGCTCTTCGTACGTCTGGAACGCGAAGTGGTAGCCCTCGTCGATGCGGTCCCAGTGCACGACGACGTGCGCGTCTCGATCGCTCCGCGACTGCTCGTGCCAGAAGCCGAGCGTGTGCCCGATCTCGTGCACCACGACCCCCGCGTCGCAGGCGGGCGCCAGATAGACGAACTGCTGCGCCCCGCGGTGACCGAGATCGGCCGAGCATCCGTCGCCCGTGGTGAAGGTGACGTAACCCTCCTCGGTCGTCCGCTCGCGGAACCGGATCGGCGTCTCGGATTCCCAGTGCGCCATCGCGTCGTGCACGCGCCCGGGGTCGGGGAGCGCGGGATCGATCGTGAAGACGACCACTCCGTCGGGCCAGAGCCACCGGTCCTCGAGCGCGGCCAGCGCGTCCGTGCGCAGGCCCTCTTCCGTCGGGAGCGCGCGCAGCCGCTCGGCCGCGAGGTGCATGTCACCCTGATACACGAGAGCGTCGTCGTAGCGCTCGTAGGCGATCACGGCCGGCCGCCCCATCACGTCGTACACGCCGCGCTCCACCACGCCGCGCTCGCCGGGGAACGCCTGCAGTGTGGAGAGCTCGGGGCCCGCGGGTCCGTCGACGGGCTCTCCGCAAGCCATGCCGAGACAGAGTGAGCCGATCATCGTCCACGCGCGGTACTGCATCGGCCCCGATCTTCCACGGGCGGGCCACGAGGTTCAACACCTGCCCGGACGCAGGCGTAGCCGCGCGAGATGTCCTGGCCATGAACGGGTCCATGTTCCTCGGGGACGAGCGCCGAACGACGTCTGGCGCCTATCCGGGGTCGTGGCCGTCGTACATCTGCCGAACCCAACCTCGGTTTCGGGTCCACCAGCGCTCGAGCCCCGCCGCGGAGGTGAGGCTCGATCGCGCGCTCCGCTTGGCAGCGAGCTCGGGGATGAGGCTCGCCTCGCGCCAGGCGGCGAGCCACTCGGAGAACGACGCGGCCCGGTGCTCGATCTCGCCGTCGCACAGCGCGACCACGATGTTCGGCTCCGCGTCCGCGAAGTCGAAGGCGAAGTACTCGTCGTCGCCGAAGCGAAAGAAGGGCATGAAGTCGCCGTCGGTCCGATCGGTGAGCCAGCTTCCCCGGTATAGGTGGTTCGTCACCGCCTTCGCCGGGAGGAGCACCGGGCCCAGGGGGGACCTGTCTCCGTCCTCGATGACCTCGATTCGCAGCGCGCCGACCTCCCGAAGAAACGTCAGGTAGTCGGCCGGCAGGTCGCGTCCGAAGCGCTCGCGCACCGTCTCCTCGAGCGCCTGGAGGTCGTGGGGCTTGGTGCGCGCCGTCGCGACGACGAGCGATGCGGCGGGGAGCAGGCCGCAGTGGTGGCGGATCGCGTCCACGAGATCCTGGTCGATGACCCGCCGGTCCTCGCACACGGTCCCCAGCCAGGCGGCGAACCCTGCGGCGTCGAGCGTCGAGGCGGCTCGGCGCCGGCTGGGGCGGTCGGCCTCGAGGCACGTGGGCGACGCGGTCAGCTCGACCTCGCGTGCCTGGCCACTGACGCTCTCGGCCAGGGCGAGCGCGAGCTCCTTCGCCAACCGGCGCTCCCACGCCGGGCTCTCGTCCCCGGGTGCGACGACGAGCAGCTCGGTCACCGCCCACGCCGGATCGACATGCGCGGAGATCGACGGGTCCGAGCGATCGACGCGGATCAACCGCGTCTGGCCGAGCGACAGCTCACCGAAGTCGCGCTTCGGCGGTGCGCCCTTGAAGCCGAGGACGAGCCAACTCATCGGCGGTCGAGCTACGGCATTCGGCCGGGCCTCGCAAGCCCTCGGCCGCGCCACGGGCGGACGCCGCCGCGGGCGATTGCCTGTGCACCCCGTCGGAGGGCCCGGCCGCGGCCAGAGCGCCGGACCCGCGGCCGGGGACCTGGCCCGGGATAGCGGCGTCGAGCGACCCGAGATATCCCGTGGCATGAACGCGTCCATGTTCGTCGCCAGCTGGAGCGACGTGCCGCTCCCTCGCGAGCATCTCGCTGCTCTCGTTCAGCGCTCGAGCGCGGACCGGTCCACCGAGGCGCCTTCTGGCTTCGCGCATCACGGCGTGGGGGGCGAAGCGCTCTCGAGCGAGCTCGCCCGCATGCTCTCGTGCCCCGCCTTCGACCAGGCCGCGAGCGCGACGTTCGTGCCCTGCGCGATCGAAGGAGGCGTCGAGCGCCACGAGATCGACGGCGCGGTCCACCTCGTGATCGGCGCCGAACACCTGCGCGCGTCCTGGCCGGCGGAGCGCGACGAAGCCTATCGACGCGCGGTCGCCGAGGCGTGTCGCGCCGTGCGGCGAGGCGCGCCTTCGGCGATGGAGCACGTGCTCTGGCTCGAGCACTTCCTCATCGAGCGGCTGCTGCGCGTGGCCGCCCCGCTGCGCCTCCCGGTCGTCATCATCTGGCCCGAGCGCCGCCCGTCGATCGAGCTCGAGCGCATGCTGGACGGCGCCCTGTCGAGCTGGGGCGATTGAGCCTCCGCGACCGCGGCGCCCTCGCTGACTGCGCCGGCGCGTGCCGATGGAGGCCCGAGCCGGGGCCCCCGACCCTACTCGAGCCAACGCAAGCGGACTACCATGTTGAGGCCGTGAGACCCGCCGCCTACTCTCAGCTCCGAGCCCATCCGCTGGACGGGTCTCTGCTCCTCTTTCGCCCCTCGACCGGCGAGTCGCTCCGGATCGAGTCGCGCGCGACGAGACGCTTGCGAGCACAGGCGCCGCGCGCCGTCTTCGTGGGACTCTCGAACGCCTGCAACCTGAGGTGCGAGTTCTGCTCACGGGACGCGTCGATCCGGGAGCGCTGGGCGGCGAACGACATGGTCGCCCTGCTCAGCGCCCTGGCCGAGGCGGGCACACTCGAGGTCGCGTTCGGCGGCGGCGAGCCGCTGGCCTACGCAGGCTTCCCGGAGCTGCTGGCGCGCCTCGCCGAGGAGACGCCCCTCGCGCTCCACTTGACCACGAACGGCACGCTCATCGACGACACGACGGTACGCGCTCTCGCTCCCCATGTGACCGAAGCACGCGTGTCGGTGTACGCGGAGACCGACTGGGCGACCGCCATGCGCCGGCTGGTCGACGCGGGTGTACGGACCTCCGCGAACTTGCTCGTCCAAGGTCAGATGCTCGCAGGGCTCCCGTCGATCCTCGACGAGCTCGCCGAAGTGGGGGTGGCTGACGTAGCGCTGCTGCGCCGAGTGGGAGGCGCGCAACTTTGGGGCGAGGAGTGGCTCACGCTCGAGCGGTGCGTCCGCGCGAGCCCGGTGCCGGTGAAGCTCTCGCGTTGCTTCGCCGACCGGATGCCGACGCTGCCACGGCTCTCGACGTCCTCCGACTGTGGCGCCGGCCGCGAATACCTCGTCATCGACCCCGACGCGCGCATCCGGCCCTGCTCGTTCCACGACGCCGGGTCGTCATTCTCGAGTCCGGAGGAGCTCCTCGCCACGTATCGCGCCCTCCCGACAGCGTGGCGCGACCCGTCGACCCGCTCGGGATGCGCGCGTGCGGTGCCATTCCAGATCACCTCGCCGCCCGCGGGGCGAACGGCCACGGTGCGCGCCTACCAGGGCTACGCGTCGAACAACAGCGGCGACACCGTCCTGGTCGCGCGCTTCGTCGAGGCCAAGGAGGCGGCCGAAATCGTCGACGCTCTGCGAGGCGTCGATCCGGAGGTGCACCAACACGCGCTTCGCAGCTTCCTGCTCGCGGAGGGGTGCGACCTCAGCGGTACCCACTGGGATGCGGAGCTCGCCTCGGTCGGAAGGATGCTCCTCGCCACGGGGTACGACCCCTCCGACGCGTTGGGCGCCGTCCGCGAGGTCGCGACGCGGCGCGGGGCCGAGGTGCTTCACTCGGCGGTCCACAGCCACGACCCGCCAACGCTGCTGATCGCGACGCAGGCTCGCGGCCCGGTCGACGCGGAGACCGAGCTCTGGGTCGCCGGAGCGGACGACGTCCAGCGCCACGGCGGTAGCGTATTCGCCACGTTCGCGTCGCGCGAGTTCGGGCCGAGGAGCTGGAGCCAGCAGCTCGAGGAGCCGCGTGCGAAGCTCGGAGATGCTCCTTTCGCGGCGGAGCTGGTGGTGAACCTCGCACGCGAACGGCTGGTCGATGGATGCAAGACGCTCGTCGACCCTTCGGCGGTGGGGTGGTTTCACGCCTGGTTCGAGGTCGAGGAACACGCCGCTACATTCTCACGCTCGCTCGACGGCGACTTCGCGCGCGCCGGAAGCGTCGTGCTCGTCCGCGTGCCTCGTTTCAGGAAGCGTCTGGCCGTTCGGGCGCACGATGCTGGCGCGGTCGGCTGTTGGCTGCCCGATGCCCCGGTTCGGATCAGTGCAAGCTTGTACCGCCGATCTGATGTGCTGCTCCCCGACCAGCTCGAAGCGGCCCTCCGTTCCACGGGTCTCGACCTCTCCACCGTCACCTTCTCAGCCGAGCACCGGTTGGCCGTGGCGAGCCTCGTCTCGAGTGATCCTCTGCCTACGCTGCGCGCGATGGACCAGGCCATCGACACACTGAAGGCGATGTCGTTCATCGAGGTCTTCCCCGAAACACCGCTCGCGCACGCGATGCGCCGTATGAAGCGCGACCTCACCGTGCTCCCCTGAGCGGCGCCGGTGCGCCATGGCGCGGCTCAGTGATCCAGACAGGTTCAGGCGGACCACCGCGCGCATGAACATTCACCAACAACCGCTGACCCCGCCGAGCTGTAGCTCGGTCGCGCCATCGTCCGATGGTGGCTACAACCGAACGCCGCGGTAGCCGAGACGTCGGTTTCCGACATGGATGGAGAGTGCGATACGGATGGACATGATTCATCACTCGGTGCGAACGCGAATGCGGTTGTGATAGGTCCCCGCCGCGAGCCCGACGGTGTCCCAGCCTCGCCCGATGCCGGTCGCCGCGAGCGCGACGTGCACGAGCACCGCTCCGCTCGGATCGTTGCCGGCGCGCATCAGCTGGATCGCGTTCTGAGGCACGCCCCAGCCAGCGGTCGGCGAGGGCTCGGTCGAGGCCTGTGAGGCGAAGTCACGCAGCGTGATCTCCACCCGACCGTGCTCGTGCGGCAGGGTGATGACGAGCGCTTCCTCGCGGCGCAGTCGTCCTTCGCAGAGCGTGTGGAAGGGGCCCTTCTCGCCGCTGGTGGCCTCGGCCACGACGAAGCGATCGTCAGGGGCGAGATACGCGAAGCGGGCTGGTCGACCCTCCGGGTAGTCGGAGGGCCGGACCTCGATCTCCGTCTCACCGCAAGGTGAGAAGCGGACGCGCGCGCGGGGGGCGTCGAGCCGGACGCGCGCCCAGGTGGCCAAGTGGGTGTAGACGGGCGCAGCGAGCGTGAACGACGCCTCCAGCGTCGCCGGATCGCCGGGGGTCCACGCCACGATCCCGACGCCGTCCTCCGATCGCCACCACGTGCGCACCGCGTCGCCGTCCGAGGTCCGCGCGTGGAGCTGCCAGACGGTCGAGTGTCGCTGGGAGCGCGGCGCGAGCACGGTCCACGAGCGGTCGGGCGAGCGCGACTCGACCGTGAAGAAGGGATCGACCTCGAGCGACCAACCGGGCCCCTCGACGGCCAGGCGCCCCTGCGCCGCGTGGTCTGCGGGTTCGAGCGTCGAGCGATCGGGCAGCGTCACCGACGCCCCGGACGGACGCGTGGACGGGTCGGGCGCCCGAAGGCCCTCGGGGATGGCGAGCCCCAAGAGCGCGCCCACCGCGAGCGAAGCCAGGTGCACCGTCTGTGGCAGCGGCGTGCGCCGGAGCGCGAGCGACGCGAGGGTGGTGACGGCGCCGACGAGCGCGAGCGCCCCCTGCAAGAGAGGGCGGCTGTCCGGGAAGCGCACCGCGCAGCCGGCCGCGGCGATCAGGCTCAGCGCGCCGAGGCACTCGAGGACGGCGCGCGCGAGCGCGGGCCGGCGCAGCGTCGCGAGGCTCGCCACGCAAGCGAGCACCAGCGACCATGGGAGGCCCTGATGGAGCACGAAGCGCAGGGAGTCGACGGCGAACCCGCGCGGCATCTTGGTGAGCGCGAGCGCGGAGACCCCGAGCCAGGCCAGCAGGACCAGCGCGGCCCCGGCGCGCGCCGCCCAGCCCGACCCGGGTCGACCTGACGTCTCGTTCGCCGGCAGAGGGTCAGACCTCGCGCTCGAAGATCGTGTAGAGCGGGGTGAAGCCGACGCGCTCGTGGAAGGCGACGGAGCCCTCGTTGGCGCTGAAGACGTCCGCGACGACCTTCGCGCAGCCGCTCTGTCGTGCGAGGCGCGCGGCCTCGTCGTAGAGGCGCTTGCCGAGGCCGCGGCCGCGCATCGAGGCGCGCACGTAGACCAGATCGATCCAGAGGAACGCGCCCGCGACGTACATGACCTCGAAGTCGAGGGCGTAGCTGAGGAACGCGGCCGGCTGGTCGTCGATCTCCAGGATGCGCACGGTGCCTGCGGCGATCCGCGCGGCGTACTCGGCCTCGTCGGCGTCGGTGCACGCGGCGGCCTCGGGCGAGCGCCCTTCTATGCGGCGGTTGTCCGCGAGGCCGTCCAGCACGAAGCGGAGGTCGTCCGCTCGCGCGTCGCGGAAGCTCACGCGGAGATCCCCGCGCGCGTCAGCGCGGCCTCGAGGATCATGCGCATCATCGTCGCGTAGTCGTGCCCCGCCCAGCCGGCCATCAGCGAGAGCTTGCCGCCCTCGTACCAGGTGGGGTTGATGTTCGCGTCGAGCAGTCGCGGGCGGCCGTCCTCGCCGTCGCGGAAGTCGAAGCGCGCGTAGTCACGGAAGTCGAGCCGCTCGAAGACGCGCGCGCAGTCCGCGCCGAGGCGCTCGAGCTTCTCCGGAGGCAGCTCCGCGCGACGGAAGCTGAGCTGCGACCAGTAGGGTGAGTCCGGATCGGCCTTGGAGCCGTGGGTGAGGATGGGCGGGAGGCCCTCGTCGAGGGCGCCGAAGTCGATCTCGAGCGGCGGCAGCACCTCGAAGCCCGCGCCCGGGTTCCCGATGAGCCCGACCGTGTACTCCGCGCCCGGCAGGAACTCCTGGATGAGCACCTCCGTGGCCTGGATCTGCGGCGCGATCCAGCGCAAGTAGCTGCGCGCCTCCTCGTCGTTCCGGACGAGGCTCTTCTCGGTGATGCCGAAGCTGCCGGCGCTCACGTTGGGCTTGATGAACGCGGGGTAGCTCGATGGAAGCTCCAGCGGCTCGCGCGCCGCGTCGACCACCTGCTGCTCGGGCACGAGCACGCCGCTCATGCGGGCCGCGGCGCTCATCAGCGCCTTGTCGTTGCTGAGCACGATCCCCGTGGGACCCGCGCCCGTGTAGGGGATGTCGAGCAGCTGCAGCAGCGCGGGCAGGTCCAGCTCGCGCTCCCACTCGTTGCGGAAGCCGGTGTCGCAGAGGTTGAGGACGAGGTCTGGCTTCTGCTCGCGGAGCGCGTCGATCAGCACGGCGTGATCGTCGAAGTAGGTGAAGCGAAAGCCCTCGAGCGTGTCGAGCGCTCGACGCAGGTTGTCGACGGCCTTCAGCTCTTCTTCGCCGAACACGCCGCCGGGCGCGTAGGCGTATGGCAGTCGCGGATCTCCGAGCAGCACGCCGATGTGGATCGTCACGTTTCTCTCCCTCACCCAGGCCGGGACCCTAGCAAACCGCCGGGTGCAAGTGGCGGGTGGGCATGGTTCACTCGCGGCGTGAGATACCTCGACCCCGACGATCATGGCGTAGAGCAGCTCGAGAACGTGTGGATCCCGCTCCCCGACGGAACGAGGCTCGCCGCGCGGATCTGGTTGCCGAGCGGGGCCAGGGAGACTCCGGTCCCCGCGATCTTCGAGTACCTGCCCTATCGGAAGCGCGACCTGACGCGCCAGCGCGACGATCTGACGCACGGCTGGTTCGCGGCGCACGGGTACGCCTGCGTCCGCGTCGACATGCGGGGCAGCGGCGAGTCCGACGGCGTCCTGCAGGATCAGTATCGGGAGCAAGAGCTCGCCGACGGGGAGGCCGCCATCGCGTGGATCGCGGGGCAGCCGTGGTGCGACGGCAAGGTCGGCATGATGGGGATCTCGTGGGGCGGCTTCAACAGCCTGCAGGTCGCCGCGCGGAGGCCGCCCGCCTTGAAGTCCGTGGTCACGGTGTGCTCCACGGACGACCTGTACGCCGACAACATGCATTACATGGGCGGCTGTCTGCTGACCGACAACCTCGTCGAGGCGACGACCATGTTCTCGGTCAACACCTGCCCCCCCGATCCCGCGCTCGTGGGCGAGAAGTGGCGGGAGATGTGGATCGAGCGGCTCGCGAAGAGCGGGCTCTGGATCGACATCTGGCTGCGCCACCAGCGGCGCGACGAGTACTGGCACCACGGCTCGGTCTGCGAGGACTACGGCGCGATCCAGTGCCCCGTGCTCGCGGTCGGCGGCTGGGCGGACGGGTTCACCAACTCGGTCTTCCGCCTGCTGGAGCACCTGGACGTGCCGAGCTACGGCATCGTCGGCCCGTGG
Organism: Sandaracinaceae bacterium; assembly: GCA_040218145.1. Classification (GTDB taxonomy): domain Bacteria; phylum Myxococcota_A; class Polyangia; order Polyangiales; family Sandaracinaceae; genus JAVJQK01. The sequence goes on from JAVJQK010000044.1 coordinate 68,561, forward strand.
GCGCACTGCTACCCGCACTACGGTGTGCCGGGTCCGGCTATCGGGTTCCTGCAAGAATGCTTGCGGTGGTGGGATCACTGGCTGAAGGACGGCGAGCCCTACGAGGCGCCGAAGCTGCGCGCCTGGCTGATGGAGAGCGTCCCGCCGGCCACCCGCTACGACGTCCGGCCCGGGCGCTGGATCGCGGAGCCGGAGTGGCCCTCGTCGAACGTGGGGACGCAGCGGCTGCCGCTCGCGCCCGGGCGGCTCTTCATGCCGGAGCAGAAGATCCGGCGCCCGCACCGGGAGCTGACCATCCAGTCGCCGCTGAACCTCGGGCAGGTCGCCGGCAAGTGGCTCAGCTCCGCCGTCGGCCCCGAGCTGGCGCACGACCAGCGCGAGGAGGACGGCGGCGCGCTGCTCTTCGACACGCTGCCGCTTCGTGAGTCGGTCGAGATCCTCGGCGCGCCGGTCGTGGAGCTGCGCATCTCCGCCGATCAGCCGGTGGCGATGCTCTGCGCGCGCCTCAGCGACGTGGCCCCCGACGACAAGGCGACGCGGGTGACCTACGGGCTGTTGAACCTGACCCACCGCGACGGAAGCGCGGCGCCCACCCCGCTCGTACCCGGGCAGATCTACTCCGTGAAGATCGTGCTCAACTTCGTCGCCGCCCAGTTCCCGAAGGGCCACCGTATGCGGCTCGCGCTCTCGACGTCCTACTGGCCCATCGCGTGGCCCGCGCCCCGCGCGGCGCGGGTGACCGTGCACACCGAGGCGTCGAACCTCGACCTGCCGTATCGCATGCCGCGCGCGGAGGACGCGCAGGTGACCTTCCTCGAGCCCGAGGGGGCGACCCTCCCGCGACGCACGCAGATCATCCCGGCGCGTCACGACTGGCTGATCACGCGGAGCCTCTCGAAGTACCTGACGGTCCAGGAGGTCGTCGCCGACGAGGGCACCTACCGCCTCGACGACCTCGACTGGCAGATCTCCGAGCGCATGATCTCGCGCTTCTCGCACACCTACGACGACTACGACTCGGTGGCGGGAGAGACGACGACGGAGCGGAGCTTCGCCCGCGGAGACTGGTCCGTGCGCACCCAGACCCGGACCGTGCTCTCGTCGACGCCGACGCACTTCCACGTGCGCGCCGAGGTCGACGCGTTCGAGGGTCGCACCCGCGTGTTCGCCGAGAACTTCCAGAGCGAGATCGAGCGCGACCTGGTCTGAGCTCAGCTGGTGGGCGCGCCCTCGGGGCGGCCGCCGACCGGGACGACGTGCGCCCCGCCTTCGCCGATCTCTTCGATGCGCTCGGAGCAGAGCAGGCGATGGGTGGCGACGCTCAGGGTGCGGGCGACGTCGGCGCAGGCGGAGAGCGAGACGTGCTCGTCGGCCGCGTGCGCCTGCTCGATGTCACCCGGCCCGTAGATGACCATCGGTACACCCGCGCGGCGCACCCAGCCCGCCATGTCGCAGCCGAACGGAGCCGCACGCACGCGCGGCGTCTTGCCGTGCACGTCGGCGTGCGCCTTGACCAGCTCGGTGACGAGCGGGTGGGTGCGCTTGGTGCGCGCCGAGCCGAAGCCCCGCGAGGTGACGGTGACGATGGGCGGGTTGTCGCGGAGCCACGGGTTTCTGTCCCGCGCGCGATCGACCGCGGCGCGGATGCGGAGCTCCGCCTCCTCCACCGTCTCGCTCACGGCCACCCCCATCCTCAGCTCGACCAGCAGGCCGTCCATCACGGCGGAGATGAAGGTGCCGCCCGCGATGCGACCCACGCTGGTCGCGTAGGGCAGTCCGATCTCCTTGAGCAGCGGGTCGTCCTCGCGCTCGTTGAGCTCTCGCTCGTCGCGACGCAGCTCCTCGTGGATGGTCAGGTAGTGCTCGAAGGCGCTCTCGCCGACGAGGCGCATGCTCGCGTGCGCGGACTTGCCGTGGACGAAGATCGAGACGCCCATCGCGCCCGCGTGGGCGGAGACGACCGTCAGCTCGTCACTCACCATCGAGGGCTCGGGGAGGAAGGCCACGTCGCCGCGCCAGCCGCGCTCGATGGCCGAGAGCGTGCCCACGCCGCTGTCCTCCTCGGCCGGGACGGCGACGAAGACGATCTGGCCCGGGAAGTCGCGTCCGGAGGAGGCGAAGACCTCGAGCACCTCGAGCGCGCTGACGAGGCCGGACTTCATGTCGCACGAGCCGCGGCCGTAGAGGCGGTCTCCTTCGACCAGGCCGCTGAAGGGATCGCTCGACCACTGCGAGAGGTCACCGGGCGGCACCACGTCGACGTGTCCGGTGAGCAGCACGGCCGGGCCCGGTCGCGATCCGCGCAGGCGCGCCGCGACCACGGGGATCGTCGCGCGGGAGACCTCGTGCCCCGGATAGCCCGGGAGCGTGGCGAGGCTCGCCGCGTCGTCGTGCCAGACGTCGACCTCGGCCCCGATCTGCGAGAGGTAGTCCGCGATGCGCTGGATCACGTTCTCCTCGTGCCCATCGAACGACGGGTAGCGCACGAGGTCGACGAGCCGCTCGCGGATCCGCTCGGGCTCGACGCTCGAGACCAGCTGGCCTTCGTCCAGCTCCGCGCTCATTCCCAGCTCTGCGGCGGAAGAAACTGGATGTCCTCGGGCGAGCCGCCGTCGGAGAACTCGAAGTCCAGCAGGTCGCTCACCTGCTTGAAGCGCTCGAGCAGCTCCGCCTGGTCGCGCGCGCCGAGCCGCACGGTGGCGATCTCGTAGCTGAAGGCGTCCTGGTCACGCAGATCGCTCAGGCGCTGCCCGACCTCGACCGTCGGGTGCACGACCGCGCCCGGGACCGCCTCCGCCACCGCGGCGAGGTTCGCGGCGTCCGGGATCTTCAACACCTCGCAGTCCGCGTAGCGCCGCAGATGGAACTTGGCCGCGCAGTTGTAGGCGCCCTTGTGCCGGGCGAGGTTCGTCGGCAGCCCGAGCGCGGTGTTGATGGCGATCTCGTGGTTCGAGATCCCGTGCACACGCTCGAACTGATCGGAGTGCGACTGGGAGATGCGCGTGTTGATCTCGATGAGCCAGAGCTTGTCGCGCGCGTCGTCCCAGAAGAACTCCACGCCGAAGGGCGCCTGGTTGTAGCCGACGTGCGCCATCAGCTTCTCGGTCGCCTCGATCATCCGCTGCTGCACGCCGAGCGGCCAGCGGCTGGGGAGCTCATAGCGGTTGAAGCTCCAGCCCTTGCTGTCTTTGTAGCAATCGAAGATGCCGTGCACGAAGGTCTGGCCGTTGAGCACGTAGCCCTCGACCCCGCACTGCCACCCGCTCATCAGCTCCTCGGCGATGCACCAGTTGCCGTCCACGCGCTCGATGTCCGGCGGCAGGTCCACCATGTCCATCACGATGTTGAACTGGTCGCCGATGCGACGGATGTTCTCGCGGATCTCCACGATGGCCTCCTGGAACTGCTCGGCGTTCTCGATCTTGAAGCCGAGGTGCGAGGCGAAGCTCTTGATGGGCTTGAGCCAGAAGGGGAACTCGACCGTCAGCTTCGACAGCGCGTCGTCGTCGAACGGGTCCACCGCGCAGAAGGCGGGCACCATCTCGGGCACGACCTTGGCCTGCTCGACGCGGCTCCAGTACTTGTGCTCGCACTTGAGCATCGCGACGAGCGGCACGTAGCGGAGCCCCATCTCGCGGTTGATGATCGGGAGGATGGTGCTCACCGGGAAATCCCAGTGCGTGATGATCGCGTCGATGGGGCCGTCGAAGGCCTTCAACGTCGAGAGCGCCTCGTCGATGAACGACTGGAGATCGTAGCTCTCGGGCGTGATCAGCTTGGAGCGATCGAGCAGATCGTGGAACTCGCACTCGCTGGCGAGCGTGACCGCGCGAGCCTTCGACAGGTTGTAGTCGTCGAGGCCGACCACGAACACGTTGCGCTTGGCGACCTCGTACGAGCCCTCCGGGTCGTGCTTCTCCCGGCCGCTGATGGGCGGGTTGAAGACGCACACCAATCGCATGTCTTCTTTCCCGCCGCGGAGGATGTGCCGGTCGTGCTCGTCGAGCCCGTACATCATCCCGTCGGAGATGGCGTGCGTCTCGCCCGTGGCGAGGTCCTCGATCGTGCCGTCGCCGCCGACGCAGTAGACCGCCTCGAGGTGGTTCTTGTAACAGAGCTCCATCTCGGCCCCGGCCGGGATGATGGTCTCGTGCAGGGAGAAGCCGAAGCCATCCTTGCGCAAGAGCAGGCGGCGGCTGATCCAGCCGGGCCCCTCGACCTCGCGGTCCGTGCCCACGATGTCTTGGATTCGAACGATCTTCATCTGCATCCCCCCTGACGGAAACCGGATCGCGCGCGCGTCTCGCGCACGCATGACTGTCGTGACCGCGGCAGCTCGAGGCGCTCGCGGTCGTCTCGCCGGCAGCATACACGACCCGCCCCTCCGCGCCGCTGCGCGCCGGGAGCCCGGTCGCTCGGGGGAGTCGAGAACCTACTTCTTCTCGTCGTCGGGCTTTCGCTCCGCGACGGGCGCCATCGAGCCGGTGTCCTTGATGCCCCTGGCCATGCGCAGGTACATCGCGGCGGCCTTGTTCTCGGGGTCGATGGCGAGCGCCTGGCGCCAGCGCTCCATCGCCTTGTCTTTCTTGTTCTGCGCGAGCAGCACGACGCCGAGCGCGACGTGGGCGGGCACGTAGCCGTCCTTGGCGTTGACCGCCTCCTCGAGCTCGAAGCGCGCCGCGTCGAGGTCACCGGTCTGGCGATACAGGTTGGCGAGCCTCAACCGGAGGTCTGCGAACGTGGGGCAGAGCAGGATGGCCTTGCGCAGCTCGTGCATCGCGTCGGCGGGCATGCCCGCGTCGACGTAGGCCTGAGCGACCTCGGCGTGCAGGTTCGCGATCTTGCCCTTCACGAACGGGTCGAGCTGCCCGGGCGACTCTTCGCCTCGGGACAGCGCCGCCTTGTAGATCTTCTTCGCCTCGTCGTAGCGGCCGAGGTCGTTGTACGTGACGGCGAGGTTGAGCGCGGCTTCGGTGTAGTTGGGGTTGATCTTGAGGGACTCCTCGAAGCAACCCTGCGCCTCCTCGAAGCGCCCGCGATCGTGGTGGATCACGCCCATCATGTTGTAGACGTCGGCGAACTTCACCTCGTCGCGCTCGAGGACCTGGCGGAGGTAATGCTCCGCCTTGTCGAACTCGCGCTTCTCGTAGTGCTCGCGGCCCAACGACAACAGCTGCTTGGTGCGTTCGTCCATGCGAGCCCCATGGTATCGGGCCGCGTGAGGCCCCGGCAACAACGCAGCGATTTGGCCTTCGAGGTGCCGTCCCTATGTGACGGTCGACAGGAGGACCCATGCGAGACGTTTCCCGAACCGCGCTGGCCTGTTTCCTGGCCAGCGGAGCGCTGCTCGGCTGCGCCCACGGGGACGCGGCGCCAGGCCCCGCCGCTGCGCTGGCCGGCGATGGATCCCACGACCACGGCGACACGTACGCCTCGGCCACCGACGACAGCACCCTGCCCGCAGAGGAGAACCCATGGGCGGAGCAGCTCGGCGACGCGGAGACCGAAGCCACGCTCGAGGGCACGGCGGTGCTCTGGACACCCGAGCCGGGCGCGACGCCGCCCGACGATCCCCACGATCGCTACGTGGCGGTCAGCCCGCGCTTCCCGGCGGGGACCCTCGTGCGGGTGACCCGGCGCGATGACGGCCGCTCGGTCATCGTCCAGATCCGCCGCCAGGACTCGCTGCCGTCCGGGGAGATCGCGCTCTCGTCCCAGGCGGCCCGCTACCTCGGAGTGCAGGACCGGGCGCTGGTGCCCGCGGTCCTCGAGGTGCTCGTGGCCCCGTCCGCGCAGCTGGACTGATGGGCAAGCTCCGCAGCCTGGGTCTGGCCGTGCTCCTGGCCGGCGGGATCGCGGGCCTGGTCTGGGTCGCGGACGACGCGCTCGGGTGGGAGCTCGGCCTGGTGCCCGCCCTCGTCGTCGCGCTCTTCGTCACCGCCGCGGTGCACCTGCTCTTCGCGCGACCGCGCCGCAAGAGCTGACGCAGCCGGGCTCAGCCCTCGAAGCGGCGCAGGAACTCCTGGGCCTGCTCGCTGTAGCCGCTGTCCGGGAAGCGCTCGACGAGCTCCTCGAAGGCGCGGCGCGCGTCGCGGACCTCCCGCATGTGCAGGTAGACGCGGCCGAGCAGGAGCAGGGCGCGCGGCTCGATGCCGCTGCCCTCGTAGACGTCGAGGAGGCGTCGGAGCCGGCCCACCGCGGCCATCGGCTGATCGCGGTTCAGGTAGAACTGCGCCACGTAGAGCTCGTGCTGAGCCAGGAGCGACAGCGAGTCGCGCACCATCTCTCGCGCCCGCTCGACGTGCTCGCTCTCGGGGTGGTCGAGCACGAAGCGGCGGAGCTGGCGCAGCGCGTTTCGGGTCGCCGCCTGGTCGCGCTCCTGCGGAGGCGGCGAGAGGAAGAACTCGCTCGGGATCTGCCGGAAGTAGGCCTCGGCGATCTTGAACTCGGCGTACGGCACGTCGGCGTGGGCCGGGCGGTGCCGCACGAAGGAGCGGTAGGCCCGGATGGCCTCGGTGTAGTGGTTCTGCTGGAGGTGACAGTCGGCGATGCGCAGCTCCGAGAGCGCGGCGTAGCGGCTGTAGGGGTACTCGCGGCGGATCCGGCGGAAGAGCGGGTCGGCGGTCAGGCAGTCCTTGTCCTCGAAGGCGCGGGCCGCGTTCTCGTACGAGCGGCGCGCGTTCTCGCCGTAGCTCAGCGCCTCACGGGGATTGCTCGCGCCGCAGCCGAGCGCGGAGAACGCGAGCACGGTGAAGCCGGACAGGGCGATCAGGCGAACCATCGATGACACGGCGCGAAGCTAGCCCGGGGCCCATGCAGGGGCAATCCGCCGCTCCGCTCAGCGGTAGACGATGGAGCCGGAGCCGTCGCGGCGCTCGTCTCGGCTGAGCGGGTCGCCGTAGATCACCACGTCGCCCGAGCCGTCGACCCGCGCCGCGATCCGGTCGGTGCAGCGCACGTGCGCGCTCCCGCTGCCGAAGACGCCCGCGTCGACCTCCAGGGCCGACATGGAGGCGAGATCGACGTCGCCGCTCCCCTCGATGCTCACGTCGACGGTCTCGCTCTGACCGTCCGAGACGACCATCGAGCCGCTGCCACCCAGGGTGGCCGTGACGTGCCGGGCCTCGACCCGGTCGACGACGAGGTCCCCCGAGCCCGCGATGGAGAGCGCCAGCTCGTCGGCGAGGGCCGCGCCACGCAGATGGAGCCCGCCCGAGCCGGCCACGCGGAGCGCGCCCAGCCCGGTCACGGCCGAGTCGCTCCAGACCAGCACGTCTCCCGAGCCGGCGACCTCGGCGTCGCGGATCGAGTCCGCCACCACGACGACCCGACACCGCACCCGGGGCTGCACCCAGCTCCCGGGCGGCTGCGTCACGACGAGGCGGTCTCCTTCGACGCGCGTCTCGATGTGCTCGAGCAGGTTGTCGTCGCACTCGACGCGGACGCTCGACGCGGCGCCCTCGCGCGCCTCGATCTCGACGTCGATCGACGTCTCGTTGACCACCCCCTCGAAGGGGCCGGGCTCGCGGAGCTCGTCCGCGGCGACGCCGCTGCCGCGGATCCCGCAGCCAGAGCACAGGACGGCGACGATCGAGAGCAGGACGAGTGGGGTGCGCATGTGGATCTCCTCGCTTTCGGGGCTGGGTGCCCGATGGCGTGGAGACCGTTCAGTCCGCGCTCAGCAAAAGAGCGCTTCGATGGCGGTGAGGTGGTCGGGCGGGAGCGCGAAGGAGAAGACGTCGAGGTCTTGCTGCATGTGCTCCCGCGAGGTCGTGCCGATGAGCGGGACGATCCCCAGCTGGGTCAGCGCGCGGTAGAGGATCTGCGCGGGCGTCCGGCCGTGGGCCTCGGCGGCGGCCCGCACCGGCCCGCTCGCCAGCAGGTGGGGGTTGGCGCTGAGCGTCCAGAAGCTCTGGTAGACGACGCCCCGCTCGCGACAGAATTCGCGCAGCGCCACGTCGTACCCGGTGTCCCGGTAGAAGCGGTTCTGGAGCACGGCGGGCTTCACCGTCGCCGCGTCCCAGAGCCGCTCGAGCACCGCGCGCTGGTAGCAGTTGCTGATCCCGAGCTGCCGGGTCCGCCCCTCCGCGTGCGCCTGCTCGAGCGCCCGCCAGACCTCGAGCGTCTCCTCGAAGCGGGCGAGCGGCGAGTGGAGCACCAGGGAGTCGAGCCGGCCCACCAGCAGGTTGGCGAGCGAGCGCGTCACGGACTGCGCCACCTGCTCGTGGAGCGGCGCCGCGCGGTCGTAGGGCACGCGCGCCGGGTCCTGCCCGTCGATGGGCGTGAACTTCGTCTGGACGAACAGGGCGTCGCGCGGGATCCCGAGCCCGAGCCCCGCGATCAGCCCGCGCCCCACCCCGGCCTCGTCGTAGTGCTTCGGCTGGCACGCCGTGTCGACGCCGCGAAAGCCCACCGCCAGGGCCTGCTCGACCAGCTCGGCCGTCCGCTCCTTCTTCCAGGCCGTCCCGTACACGAGGGGCGGCAGGGTCACACCGGCGTGCGTGGTCACCCCCTTCGGCGCTTCGGTCATGGGTTCGGACTCTACCAGCCGCGGCGTCGCCCCTGGTCGGGGCGGGTCGGGACGCGAGCGTTCCCGGTGGTATAGAGAGCGGGCGGGCTGAACAAAGCCGCCCGTCGCCCGTCGGAAGCCCCCGAGGTCCCTCATGATTCGACTCACGCTCGCTCTCTCGCTCGCTCTGGTGGCCAGCCCGGCCCTCGCCCAGGAGTCCGCGTTGCCCGCGCTTCGCGAGGCCGCCCGCGCGAATGCCCGCGACTACGACGCCCAGGTCGCGCTCGGCCGCGCGCTGCTGGACGCCGGACGCTACCGCGAGGCGAGCGCGACCCTGCGGCGCGCGGCGCGGCTGCGGCGCAACGATCCGGCGGCGCTCTACGAGGCGGCGCGCGTGGCCTTCGCCCAGGGCGAGTACCGGCAGGCGCGGGCGCAGTGCCGCGCGATCGAGCGGGCCGACCGGGAGAGCCCCATCGCCCACATCTGCATGGCGCGCGCGTTCCTCGCCTGGAACCGCTCGTCTCGCGCGTTCGAGGAGCTCGAGACCGCGCTCCAGGCCTCGCCCAACGACTTCGAGGCCCTGCTCGCGCTCGGCGAGGCGCACCGGCTGCGCGGATCGATCCGCGAGGCCGAGGAGGCCTACGGCCGCGCGGCGCGCGCGAACGCGCAGTCGGCGGAGCCCCACCTCGGCCTCGGGCAGCTCTACGCGGCCGCGCATGGAGAGGAGCAGGCCATCACCCACCTCCGCCGCGCGCACGCGCTGGCGCCGAACGACCCCGACGTCGACTTCGAGCTGGGCCGGCTGCTGAGCGGGGAGGAGGCCATCACGCACCTGCGCGAGGCCACCCAGAACCGCCCGGGCTGGGCCATCGCGGAGACCGCGCTCGGCGACGCGCTCGAGGCGGCCGGCAACCACGACGAGGCCATCCGCGTGTACCGCGAGGCGATCGGCCACGACTCGCGCCTCGCGAGCGCGCGGGCCGGGCTCGGGCGCGCGCTCGCGGCGGCCGGACAGCTGGAGGAGGCCGAGGAGACCCTCCGCGACGCGATCGACGAGGTGCCGAACGACGCCGAGAGCGTGGTGGCGCTCGCCTCGGTCCTCGCCCGGACCGATCGCGCCGAAGAGGCCTACGAGCGGTATCGCCACGCGGCGGACCTCGATCCGCGCGACCCCACCCCGCTCGTGGAGGCCGCGCGCCTCGCCCTCGCGCAGGAGCGGCCCGTGCTCGCGGTCGGCTTCCTCCAGCGCGTGATCGGCCAGCACCCGAACCACGCCCCCGCGCTCCAGCTCATGGGCGACGTGATGCGCGCCCGCCGTCAGGGCAGCCAGGCGCGGAGCTTCTATCAGCGCGCCCTTCAGGGTGAAGGCACCATCGACCGCAACGCCATCCAGCAGACCCTCAGGGCCTTGCCCTAGCAGGCCGTTGAAGTACCGAGCCCGAAGGATCTCGGAGCGCGACGGCCCGGTTCTCGGTTCGGGGCGACGAGGAAATGCTTCAGCATTTTCGAGGAGACACGGGCCGAGAGACGGGTCGTCCCGCCCGAGAGACGAGG
>JAVJQK010000045.1 GCA_040218145.1 Sandaracinaceae bacterium
GGGCGCGCGCATCCTGGCGGGCCAGTCGATGTCGGTGACGCAGAAGCAGTCTCCGCGCGTGCAGACTGACGGGGAGGAGACGACGAAGCGGCTGGTCACTCTGCGTGGAACGCGCAAGTCGTCAGCCCCCACGGACTCGCCCGAGCCGCCGCGCGGCGAGGCCGATCCGAGCGCCACTGCACGCGATGAGCGCGACCCCGGCGAGCCACCGGACGAACCCGGCGACAAGTAGGCTCCGCGCGGCTCGATGACGGCTCGAGCCGCGCACAGCTGCGTCCGTCTGGCGACCCTGGCCCGACAAATGCGCTCTTTGTGTACGAGCCCATCCCCATTGGGCGAGGAGAGCCGCTGAATCAGCGGCGCGTCGCCGGCCCGGCGCCGAACTCGCCGTGATCCGCCTCCGGAGAGGCGACTCGAGCGAGCCTGGAGAAGCGGCGCCAGAGAGCACCCGGGATTCTGGAGAGCGACGCCGGAGAGCACCCGGGATTCGAGGCAAGCGAGATTCGAGGATTCGAGGCAAGCGACTCGAGGCGACTCGAGGCAGGCGAGACTCGGGGTCGCTCCGAGCCGGTTCGCCTGGCGAGCGCCATTCCAGTGCGCGGATGAGCCCTGGTACGACGGCGGCCCCGCACCTATCTTCGCCGCCGATGGTGACGGCCAGCCTGCTCGCTCTGCTCGACGACATCGCGATCGTGATGGACGACGTGGCGACCCTCACCAAGGTCGCGACGAAGAAGACCGCGGGCGTGCTCGGGGACGACCTCGCGCTGAACGCGGAGCAGGTCTCGGGCGTGAAGCCGCGGCGGGAGCTGCCGGTGGTGTGGGCGGTGGCCAAGGGCTCCGCGCGGAACAAGCTCATCCTCGTCCCGGCGGCGCTCGCCATCAGCGCGCTCGCGCCCTGGCTGATCACGCCGCTGCTCATGCTCGGCGGCGCGTTCCTGTGCTTCGAGGGCTTCGAGAAGGTCCACGAGAAGCTCTTCCATCGCGAGGAGGCGGAGAGGCGCCACGCCGCGCACAAGCAGGCCGTCGCCGATCCGGAGGTCGACCTCGTCGCGGCCGAGAAGACGAAGATCGCCGGCGCGATCCGCACCGACTTCATCCTCTCGGCAGAGATCCTCGTGATCTCCCTCGGCGCGATCACCGCGGAGAGCCCGGACGCAGACCTCTGGGTGCGGCTCGGTGTGCTGACGACGGTCTCGGTCATCATGACCGTCGGTGTCTACGGGGTCGTCGCGGGCATCGTGAAGCTGGACGACGCGGGCCTCGCGCTCCGGCAGCGGGACGGCGCCTTCGCCAAGCGCGTCGGCGGGCTCATCCTGCGCGGCGCGCCGCTCCTGATGAAGGGCCTCGGGATCGCCGGCACCGTCGCCATGTTCCTGGTCGGCGGCGGCATCATCACGCACAGCATCCCGCCGCTCTACGCGGCCATCCAGAGCTTCTCGGACAGGCTCGGCGCCTTCGGCTGGGCCCTCCCGTTGATCCTGGATCTGGCCGCCGGCCTGCTCGTCGGCGGCGCCCTCGTCGGGCTGCTCTCGATCTATCGCCGACTGCGCGGCCAGACCGAGACCTCGTGAGGTGCGCCCGAGCGCGTCACTGCCATCGCTGATCCTGGGAGCGCAGCAAGCTGTTGCCGACGGTCCAGCTGAGGCTCAGCTCGGTGGTCAGGGTCAGCTCGCCGAAGGAGCTCCCGGTCGTCGCCGCGATCGGGTTGAGCTGATCGGGCGCGAGCGGCGCGTGGATCGCGCCCGCGCGGTAGAGGACCGCCGCCGCCACGCCGATGGAGAATCCGTCGGCGACGCGGATCGTCGTCTCGAGGGAGCCCCACGTCGACCAGAGCTCGGGCGCCTCGGGGAGCAGCGCGAGTCCGCCGGAGAGCTCGAAGTCGACGGGCTCGGTGTGCACGCGACCGAAGAGCTCGAGCCGCGACTCGAAGTACCCGCGCTCGAGGTTCGACTCGAGGTTCGGCGTGGCGTAGGCGTCGTAGACCCCCGAGCCGACGATGCGTCCACCGAGGTTCGTCTCGTTGGCGGCGAGGAACGGCGAGAGCACCCACTCGAGGCCGAGCCCCGCCCTCGCGCGGAGGTCGAGGTTGTTCTGCGGCTCGCGCAGCGCCTCGAGCGGGATCGCGAGGGAGAGCCCATCGACGAGCGAGTGAGCCACGACGGTCTCGCCACGGAACTGGACATAGTCTCCGCGCAGAGACGCGCCGGGCAGATCGATGTCCAGGTAGCGGTAGCGCCCCTCTCCTTCCAGACGCCACCGCCACTCCGGATCGCTGTAGTTGATGCCGAGGCCGAACACGGCGGAGACCGAGGTGAGGTTCCCGCCGAAGTAGCCGCCGGAGAGGGTCGGCCGGAAGTACCAGCGGCTCGGCTGCGAGTCGTCTTCGACCTCGCCCGGGCGGCCGGCGAGCGTCAGCTGGCCGTCCTCGACCTCGCCCGGCTGGTCGACCTGCAGGAAAGGCACGACGCCGCGCTGCACGAGCGCGACGACCAGCGGGAGCGCGCGATCGTGGCCCGACGCATGCGGCACCTCGCGAGAGATGCGAAAGGACAGCTCCTCGTCGGAGCCGATCGGGCGCCCCGTGAAGCGCGCGTAGTAGCGGCGTCCCTGCCCGGCCTCGAGGTCGCGCAGCTCGATCGAGAGCGCGGAGTCTCCACGGGGCACGAGGCGCGCGCCGGGGATCGCCCCTCCGAGCGCCGACCGGACGTCCGCGCAGGAGAGGTCCGAGTGCGCCAGGTAGCAATCGAAGCGCACGACGTAGTCCGCGCGCGCCTCCGACGTCAGCGCCGCGAACGAGGCGAGCGTCACCGTGAGGACGAGAAGTCCCCTGAATCCAAACATGCTGTCCTCCCCGAAGGCCGGCTCGAACGGGAAGGCGCGTCGCCAATCGCCGTGTCCGACCCCGGGCCATACGCGGTCGGAGATCGACTATTTCGCGGGACTGAGCCTTTTGCCCCCCTCGAACGCCGTCGTGCGAGACGGGCCGCGGCGAAAGGGGGCAGGCTCGAAGCCCGGGGGCGCGTCGGCGACATCGGAGGCAGCTGACGCACGCTCGGCACACCATCGCAACATGTCGTGCGCGACGTCAGGAGCTTCGTCCATCGCCGCGGCGCGGCCGGCGTCTGGGGTGCCGAGGCGATACCCGGGCCGGGTGGGCGCGCGTCCTGTAGGTTGCTGGCGTGGGTCTGAGTCTCGAGCTCCACGAGGTCGAGTGGGCGCACGACGCGCCGCAACCCGGCGGGACGCCAATCCGATTGCCGCACGCAATCCACGCGTGGAAGCGAACGCTCGGCGCGTCAGACATGCTGCGATCCCTGCCCGGTGGGATGCCCTACGCGGCGTGGCTCGACGCGATCGTGGAGTCGGGCGCCGGCGAGCACCTCGTCTTCCTCACACCTGTCGAGATCGGCGCGCTACAGGCGACCTGGGCCACGGAGCTGCGCCGATCTCTGCCCGCCTTGCGACAGGCCTGCGAGGACCACGACTTCTCCGGCGCCTACGGGGTGCGGGACGCGAACGACGTCGAGGCCGTGCTGGTGGCGTGGGCCCGCTGCGTCGACGATGCGCTGCTCGCGGAGCGTGGACTCATCGGCATGAGGACCTGACACACGGCCCCCGGAGTCGACCCACGCGCGAGCAATTGACTGAAACGGCTCGATCGGTCATCAGGTCACAATGGCGCGGATCAGCGGTCGAGAGCGGGAGGAACGGCTCCTGGACGAAGCGGCGAACCTGTTCGTGCGGTTCGGCTACGACAAGACCTCGGTGAGCGACATCGCGCGCGCGGCGGGCGTGTCCAAGGGCGCGTTCTACCTCGCGTTCGAGAGCAAGGACGCGCTCTTCGAGGCACTGCTGCTCCGGGAGATGATGCGCTTCTCCGACGCCTGGGCGCGCGGCGTCGAGGCGCACCCCCGCGGGGGCACGGTCGGCGCGATGTACGAGGTCATGCTCCGTGCCCTCGACGCGAGCCCGTTCATGTCGATCATCTACCGCCGCGACCGCGCGGTCCTCGGGCGCTACCTGCAGCGACCCGACAACTTCTTTCGCAAATACGCGACCGGGCAACCCACGCGCCACGAGGCGGTGGTCATGCTGCAAGACGCGGGAGCCATCCGGCGCGACGTGGACCCGAAGGTCGCGGCGCATCTGATGAACATGATCGCCTTCGGGCTGGTCTCGCTCGACGAGGTCGTGCCCCCGGCCGAGATCCCCGAGACCGACGCGCTCATCGAGGGCATCGCGGACTTCATGGATCGCGCGCTGACCCCCGAGGACGGCGGCGACTCCGAGGCGGGTAAGCGCGTGATCCGGGATCTCTTCGAGGGCGGCCGCGCGGCCTTCGAGGCGCTGATGGAGGAGCGGCGGTCATGATCGAGGTCGACGGACTGAAGTTCGCGTATCCGGCCGCGACGACGGAGACCCTCCACGGGCTCTCCTTCGACATCGAGGAGCAGGAGATCTTCGGATTCCTGGGGCCCTCGGGCGCGGGCAAGTCGACGACGCAGAAGATCCTGATCGGGCTCCTGCACGGCTACGCAGGAGGCGCGTCGGTGATGGGCCGCGAGGTGCGCGACTGGGGCCACGCCTACTACGAGCACGTCGGCGTGAGCTTCGAGCTGCCCAACCACCACAAGCGGCTCACGGCGCGCGAGAACCTCGAGCACTTCGGGGCCCTGTACGCGCAGGCCATCGTGCCGCCGCTCGAGGTCCTGCGCTGGGTCGGGCTCGAGGACGCAGCCGATCAGCGCGTGAGCGACTTCAGCAAAGGCATGAAGATCCGCCTCAACGTCGCGCGCAGCCTGCTTCACCGACCGAAGGTCCTCTTCCTCGACGAGCCGACGAGCGGGCTCGACCCGGTCAACGCGCGCAACATCAAGGACCTGGTGCGGCGCGTGCGCGACGAGGGCGCGACGGTCTTCGTCACCACGCACGACATGTCGGTCGCCGAGCAGCTCTGCGACCGCGTCGCCTTCATCACCGACGGACGCATCCGCGCGATGGACACCCCGAGCGCGCTGAAGAAGAAGCACGGCCGGCGCGTCGTGCGCGTCGAGTACGAGGACGCGGGCGAGCTGAAGGCGGTCGAGCGGCCCCTCGACGGGATCGGGGAGGACGAGGTCTTCGCGTCTCTCCTCCGCGCGCACCGCGTCGAGACGATCCACAGCCAGGAGACGACGCTGGAGAACGTCTTCATCGAGGTCACGGGCGAGGCGCTCACGCCATGAGGCTGCTCGCGGCGATGAAGACGGACGCGGTGCTGCAGCAGCGCAACCAGCTCTACGCGATCTCGGTCGGAGTGAGCCTGGTCGTGGCAGGCGCGCTCGCGTGGCTCTCCCCGAACGACCTGGTCGCGCGCACGGTGCCGATGGCGCTGCTCCTCTTCGTGGGCGGCTCGACCCTGCTCTACGTCGTCGCGATGATCTTGCTCGAGCGCGACGACGGCACGCTCGCGGCGGTGATCGTCTCGCCGCTCCGCCCCGGCGAGTACCTCGCGTCCAAGGCCCTGACCCTGGGCGCGCTCGCCACGGTCGAGGGCGTGCTCATCGCCGCTGGCGCGCTCCTCGTGCTCTCGCGCGAGGGCCCCGTGACGTGGCCCGACCCCCTCCTCTTCCTCGCGGGCCTCGCCGCCCTGAGCGTCATGCACGTGCTCGTCGGCGTGATCGTGGTGGTCCGCCACCGGCGCATCATGGAGGCGCTGATCCCGATGGGCGCCATCGCGATGGTGCTGCAGCTGCCCGCGTTCTACTTCGTGGGCGCGCTCGACCACCCGGCGTGGCTGCTCGTCCCGAGCGCGGCGCCGACCATGCTCATCCGCGGAGCGTTCACGCCCCTGACCCCGTGGGAGCTCACCTACGCGGTGGGGGTGACCACGCTGTGCTGCGTCGGGCTCGCGGTGTGGGCGCGCCGGGCCTTCCACCGACACGTCGTCCTGGAGGCCTCGTGAGCATGAGCCTCACCCGCCTGGCCCTCACGCTCGGCCGCAACGACGTTCGCTTGATCCTGCGTGACCGCATGCTCGTGATGTTGCTCGGCATGGCGGCGTTCATGGGCGTCGCGGCGCGCTTCGCCCTCCCCGCGCTCGACGCGTCGCTGGCCGAGAGCGGCGTGCTGCCGAGCGAGGGCGTGAGTCTGCGGCTCTCCGACACCTACCCGATGTGGGTCGCGTTCATCGGGCTCTGGCAGGCCGCGCTCTTGCCCGGGACCGCGTTCGCGTTCCTCCTGCTCGACGAGAAGGAGGACGAGACGCTCGTCGCCATGCGCGTCACGCCCGTCCCGCTCGCGCGCTACGTCGGCTACCGCGTGGCGCAGCCGACGTTGCTGTCCTTCATCTTCGCGCTCGCGATCGTGCCGCTCATCGGGCACGCGGACGTCGCCCCCTGGAAGCTCGTCCCGATCGCGTTCGGCGCCTGCCTGACCGCGCCGCTCGCGATGCTGCTCTTCGCCTCGTTCGCGAACGACAAGGTGCAGGGCCTCGCGTTCACCAAGTTCGGCGGCGTGGCTGGGCTGACGATCCTCTTCGGCTGGTTCGCACCCGAGCCCTGGCAATGGCTGCTCGGCGTCTTCCCGCCGTTCCTGGTCGCCAAGGCGTTCTGGATGGCCCACGCGGGCGATTCGCTCTGGTGGGCGCCGCTCCTCGTCGCCGTCGTCACGCAGCTCGCGATGATCCGCGCCCTCGTCCGACGCTTCGACGGCACGTGATCAAGCACGTCGAGCGCAGCATCTGCGTGGACGGAGGGCTCGCGCGGTGCGGTCTCGCCCGCACCGCGCGAGGGCTGCGCGGCGCAGCTCGCGATGATCCGCGTGCTTCAGCCTCCCCTACGCCGACGCCGCAGGAACGCGACGCCCAGCGCGAGGCCGAGCAGGCCGAGGGGCGCCAGCGGCCCCGAGCCCTGCGGAGAGGCGCTGCAGAGCGCGCCGCCCGAGACGCCGCCGCGAGGCGGCGGGCCCCCGTCGACGCCGCCGTCGACCGTCACCGACGCGTCGCCCATGCCGCCGTCGGGCATGCCCGGCTCGTCGGGGTCGAGGTAGTCGGGCACGCCGTCGCCGTCCGAGTCGGGGCAGCCGTCGACCGGCGACGGACACTCGGCCATGTCGCTCCGCCCGTCCCCGTCGCTGTCGGTGTCGAGCCAGTTCGGCTCGCCGCTCCCGTCCACGTTGTCGCCGTGGCGTGAGCCGTCCATGCGCTCGGTGGCGGTCGGGATTCCGTCGCCGTCGTCGTCGAGGTCCTGGTAGTCGGGCTCGCCGTCTCCGTCCCGGTCCGGGAGGCTCGCGGGCGTGCCGCCCTGGCTCGGGTCGAAGCCGTCGTCGAGTCCGTCGCCGTCCTCGTCCATGCCGCTCGGCACCACGTCGGGCGAGCCGTCGCCGTCGGCGTCGTGGCCTTCGGTGGCGTCCGGCGAGCCGTCACCGTCGGCGTCCACGTCCACGTGGTCCGGCCGTCCGTCCATGTCGGTGTCGGGCCGGGGCAGCGCGTCGCCCGCCAGCGGGTCGTGCAGCCCGTCCCCGTCGGTGTCCGTGAAGCCGTCGATGTGGCCGTCGCCGTCCGCGTCGAGCCCGCCCGCCTCCACCGTGTCGGTGATCCCGTCGCCGTCCGCGTCGAGGTCGAGGAAGTCGCGCAGCGCGTCGGGCGCGTCGGTGTTCGGGAGCGGCAGCGGCATGGCGAGGAAGGCGTCGTGCAGCCCGTCGCCGTCCATGTCCGTGAAGCCGTCGGCGCGTCCGTCGCCGTCGGCGTCCACCCCGCCGCCCTCGACGAGGTCGACGATGCCGTCGTTGTCCGCGTCGAGATCGAAGTGGTTCGGCACGCCGTCGCCGTCCTGGTCGACCGAGCGGGGGAGCTCGTCGCAGGCGCCATCCATGTCGGCGTCGACGCAGGTCACCTCGCTCGCGTCTCGGTAGTCGGCGATCCCGTCGCCGTCGACGTCGCCCGAGAGATCCGCGCCGCCCAGCTCCTCGGTGTCCGGGATGCCGTCGTTGTCGTCGTCGAGGTCGACGTCGTCCGGGACGCCGTCGCCGTCGTTGTCCCCCGCGCCGCACGCGCGCGAGACCGGGTCGCAGACGAGGTCGCCGCGGCACTCGGTGTCGAGCCTGCACTCGACGCACACGCTCGCCGCCGTGTCGCAGAAGGGCGTCCCCGGTGCGCCGGCGCAGTCGCCGTCGTCCCTGCAACCCGGCACGCACATGTCGGCCGGACCACAGACGGTCCCGACGCCGCAGTCGGCGTTGCCGAGACACTCCACGCAGACCGGCGACGCGCCGGACGTGTCGCAGAGCGGCGCGCCAGCGGCGCAGCCGTTGTCGACGCCAGCGCCGCTCGCGGTGTCCTCACACGCCTGGCAGACGGGCGTCGCCCCCGATGTGTTGCACGCAGGCGCGCTCGCGTCGCAGCCCGTGTCGGTGCCGCCGGCCGTGTCGTCCTCGCAGATCGCGCAGGTCATCATCCCGCCGCACACCGGCGCGGTGGGGCCGCAGTCGGCCCCGGTCAGGCAGCCGACGCAGACGTTCGTCGCGGCCGAGGTGTCGCAGGTGGGGGTCGGCGCCATGCAGCCCTCGTCGGGGGTGCCGGGCGTAGAGGAGTCGAGGCAGGGCACGCAGATGGGCGCCGCGCCGCTCGTGTCGCACGCCGGAGCGCCCGCGGCGCAGCCGCTGTCGGTGCCGCCGGAGACGTCGTCTCGACAGGCCACGCACACGTTCGTGGTCGCGTCGCACACGCCGCTCCCGCAGTCCGCGTCCACCAGGCAGCCCACGCAGACGTTCGCGCCGCCGCTCGTGTCGCAGGCGGGGGAGGCGGCCGAGCAGCCGTCGTCGGTCACGCCCGCGGGCTGGTCGTCGAGGCAAGGGCGACAGACCGCGCCCGCCCCGCTCGTGTCGCAGGCCGGCGACCCCGCGGCGCAGCCGCTGTCGGTCCCGCCCGCCGTGTCGTCGAAGCACTCCACGCAGATCGGCGCCGCGCCCGACGTGTCACAGAACGGCGCGCTCCCGCCGCACCCGTTGTCGGCGCCCGCGCCCGCGGCGTCGTCCTCGCACGCCACGCAGAAGCCCGTCCCGCCCGAGGCGTCGCAGACCGGCGTCGCGCCACCGCAGCCGGAGTCGGTGCCGCCGACGGTGTCGTCGACGCAGCCGCTGCACGTGTTGGTCGCGAGCACGCACGCTCCGCCCGGGCAGTCCGCGTTCACGAGACAGCCGACGCAGGTGTTCGTCCCGCCCGACGTGTCGCACACCGCGGTCGGCGCGGCGCAGCCGTCGTCGGGGCTGCCGGCCGGCGCGTCGTCGAGACACGGGACGCACGTCCCGCTCCCGCTCGAGGTGTCGCACGCGGGCGCGCCCGCGGCGCAGCCGCTGTCGGTCCCGCCCGCCGTGTCGTCGAAGCACTCGACACACACCGGCGCCGCGCCGCTCGCGTCGCAGAGCGGGGCGCCAGCGGCGCAGCCGGTGTCCACCGCGCCGCCCATCGCGTCGTCGACGCAGGCCACACACACCGGCGCCGCGCCGCTCGTGTCGCAGAGCGGAGCGCCCGCGCCGCAGCCGTCGTCGGCCATCGCGCCCATCACGTCATCGCGACACGCCACGCAGACCGGCGCCGCGCCGCTCGTGTCACAGACCGGAGCCGCCCCGCCGCAGCCCGTGTCCGTCCCGGTCATCGCGTCGTCGACGCAGGCGACGCAGATCGGCGCCGCGCCGCTCGTGTCGCAGAACGGCGCGCCCGCGCCGCAGCCCGTGTCCGTCGCAGCCCCGGACGCGTCGTCGAGGCAGGCCGCGCAGGCCATCATGGAGGTGGTGCCGTCGCAGACCCCGCCCGGACACGCCGTGCCGGCGCTCGCGGCCGCGTTCGAGCACATGTTGGTCGCGCAGCTATCGGTGGTGCACGCGTTGCTGTCGTCGCAGTGGCCGTCGACCTCGCACTCGACGCAGGTCGACGCGCCCGAGGCCCCGATGATGCAGTGCGGGCGCGCGCTGGTGCAGCCGTCGTCGATCATGTCCGCGGGGCTCGTGTCCTCGTCGAGGCAGCCCACGAAGAAGGGATCGACCGGCGGCGCGCAGACGCCCGTCGACGCGAGACAGATGCCGCTCGCGCAGGTGCTGCCCATCGTGCACGAGGGCGGCGTCCCGTCCGCGCAGACGAAGTCGTTCTGGATCCCGCTGAACATCGACGAGCTGCCGCCGTAGGCCACCACGCCGCCGAGCGCGCCGAAGTCGCGCACCACGGTCAGCGGCACCGCCACCGTGATGTAGTAGTCGGCCATGTCGGTGTCGTCGGCGCAGTAGTTGGGCATGCCGCCGACGGACGGCGCGATGGTGGAGATCCCCCAGGACGGCATCGCGAGGTCGGAGTAGATCGCGGTCAGGGCGGTGGGGCCGACGCGGTCCGGGGTGATCCCGTTGTCGGGGTCCTGGTCCCGGATCTCGACGCGGTCGGACATGCCCTGCCCGATGAGGGTGATGTACGCCTCGAACTCGCCGTCCGCGTCCGCGTCCAGCCCGAAGCCCCAGGCGAAGGCGCGGAAGGCGCCGGACTGCGTGGGGTCCGCCTCCACGCGGATGCGCAGGTAGAGGTAGGTGCCGTCGTTGGTGATCAGGTAAGCCGGGGTGGCTCCCGCGCCGACGATGTTCCGGTGATCGCGCGCCTCGTCCGTGCACGAGTCGGTCGAGGGGATCGACGTCGGATCGCTGCACGTGATCGCGGTGAAGGCGCTGTCGGCCGGGTACGCAGCGGGCGGCGTCTGGGCGGAGGCCACGCCATGCGTGAGGCCGAGAAGCAGGGCGAAGACCAGGGCGACGGATCTCATGGTGAGAGCGTACTACGATTGCTGAACAAATTTATGAAGGACGGACGCGCGGCGGCCGTCGACAGTCGCTCAGAGCATGTCGAGCGCGGCGCGGGCCCAGGGGGCGTCGACGCGGCGAATGAGGGCGCGGGCGCTCGACTGCACGGGCGGGTGCTCGTTCCAGATCGCGATCTCGAGGAAGCGCAGCGTCTCCGGCGGGTCGTCGCGACCGTCGAGGCGCGCGCGGCAGTCGGCGCAGAAGAGCGCGACGGTGTCGAGCGAGGGCTCCTCGTCGGGCGCGGTGTCGTACGGCCTCAGGTCGCCTTTGCCCTCGCAGAGCTCGCACTTCTTGTCGGCGCGGCGCGCGAGGTCCTTGCCGAGCAGCCCGATCGCGTCGAGGCGCGCCTGGTGTTTCTCTCGTCCTTTGGCCATGGCGCGAGAGCTTACAGCGCATTCGCTCAGATGAAGATCGGGATGGGGGCCTCGGTGGTCTTCAGCGGGCTCGGCGGAGGCTGGCCGAGGCTGTCGATCTCGTCACGGAGCGGCGCGTAGAGAGGGCCGGCGAGCAGCGCGGTCACGCCGCCCAGCGCGAGGGTCAGCGCGAGCGCCGCCAGCGCCGCCCCCCGATCGGCGCGCCACAGGGTCCGCGCGGAGCTGACGAGCGCCACGGCGCCGAACGCGACCGGGGGCAGGAAGCGCGCGTCCGCGATCCCGAAGCACATGGCCCCGAGCATCGCGCTGCTGGACATCAGCGCGAGCAAGAGCCCCCACGTCCAGCCTCGCCACGCCGCCGCCGCTCCGCCCATCATCGCGAGCGCGGCGAGCAGCGTGCACAGCTTACGGAAGTGCAGCGTCTCCAGTCCGACGTCGTGCACGAGCCAGCCGAAGCGCAGCGCGAAGTACAGCCCGCAGGCGAAGAGCCCCACGAGGGAGAGGCGGAGCGAGAGGCGGAGGGCGCGGTCCATGGCGCGTGAGACCCCGGCGAGGCGGCCGCCTTGGGAGACGGAACGCGAAGAGCCCAGCGGACCACCGCCGGGCTCTCGCGGGCTCGGGGCGACGCTCAGCGCTGCGCGACGTGGCCGGGCGCGTCCATCAGGTCGGGGTCGACCTGGGCGAGGGAGCCGTCGACGCGACCCTCGAGCGCGGACGCGCGCTGCTCGATGCCCGCGAGGCGGCCCTCGAAGCGGCTCGCCTGCGCGTCGGCGAACTCGGGGTGGTGCGTGGCGTAGACGTTGAGGCCGCGCCGGGTGAGGCCGCGCTCCTGGAGGCTCGCCGCGAGCAGCACATCGAAGCGGCGAGGCGAGAGCGTGTGGGCGACGGCCTGGGCCTCGAGCTCGGTGGCGAACGAGAGCCGCTCGGCCTCGGCCACCTCGGCGTCGTAGCGGTCGAACGCCTCGTCGATGGCGGCGGCGTAGCGGTCCCCGTCGGTCACGCCCTGCGCGTAGGGGCTGTTCGCCAGCTGCGCGCCGCAGCCTCCGAGGAGCGCAGCACCGAGGATGAAGACGACGGACAGGTTGGTAGCGGACCGGTTCATGGAGGCCTCCCTTGCTCGCCTTCGCGAGCGTGGTGGGGAGCCAACCGTGCCGGATTCGGCGGCCATTCAAACCGTGGGGCGGATGCCCGGTAGGTCAGTGGCTTTGCGCCCGCGCCTTTCGTGCGCGGTTGCCTTTTCGACCAGCTCCCAGTTCGTGTCAGTGAGTCCCCAGAATACGCATATCCTGGAATGATGCAAGCCCAACGGATCCACTCTGCGTCTTTTTTCGGAGATGACGGAAAGAAGACGGCCCACTCCGAGCGGAGCGGGCCGTCTCAGCTCTCCCGTTCGAGGAGCGCTACTGGATGGAGACGACCTCTTCGGTGTCGTCATCGTACGAGTACAGCACGTTGCCCACCCGATCGTAGCCGAGCCCGTAGTCGCTCGTCCCGGGGCTGTAGGTCAGCATCAGGCTCGAGAACGGGCTCGCGCCACCAGGGTCACAAACGAAGTAGACGCTGTCTGCGCCGTTGACGTAGAGGATGTCGAAGGCGCCGTCCATGTCGAGGTCCTGACCGTGGACGACGTTCTTCGTGGTGTTGAGCGGGATCGTGGTGGAGATCACCGTCGGCGCGCCGGCGGCGATCGGCACGCGCACCAGCTCGTCACGGGTCCCGCATGCGAGGTAGTAGTTCGTGTTGTCCACCGCGATGCCGCTGCAGTTCTGGACGCCGGGGACCGAGCGTTCGAGGGTGGCCGCCACCGGCGCGACGCCGCCGATCGGCACCGACCAGATCTCGGTGTCCACCGTGGAGGAGCCCTCGTGCGTGACGAAGAAGATCCGCCCCAGCGCCTGCACCGCGGTGGCGCCGCGGAAGTCGTCGGCCGGGGTGGTCGCGAAGGTCGCGTAGTCCTCGGTCGTCCAGGTCAGCCCGCCGTTGGTCGTGACGCGGTAGACGCGCCCCGAGCCGCTGGTGGTGCTGTCGATGGTGTAGACCTCGGCGCCCACGACCACCGCCTCGTACCCGAGGTTCGTGAAGGTGAGCCCGGCCAGCGCTTCGACGTCTTCGATCGCGCCGCCCGCCTTGGGGATGCGGTAGAAGTCGCTCGTCCCGCCGAAGTAGACCCAGCCGGTGGGGACATCGTCCGCCACGACGTAGTACTCGGTGAGGAACGAGAGGCCGGTCGCGAGGCGGGCCGTGGTCGTGCCCACCGCGCCGCCCGTGCCCGGCGCGCAGCTCGGCACGGGCATCGAGAAGCTCCAGTTGACCGTCGGGATCGGCTGGAAGCACTGCTCGGACTCGAGGCCGCTGAGCGTGACCGTCAGCCGCTCGCCGGTGTTGTACGTCCTGGAGGCGACCGTCAGCGTGGTGCCCGCCGTGTCGAAGCTGATCTCCGGCGGGGCCATCGAGAGGTCGTAGGTGTCGGAGGTCCCCATGTCACCGCTGACCGTCACCGTCCCGACGATGCGGGAGATGGGGTTGTCGAAGGTCACGGAGATCTCCGGCGCGAGCGTGGCCGTCGTGCTGCCGGGCATCGGCGACTGCGCCGTCACCATCGGCGTCGGAGTGCTGGCGCACGCCGTGGTGGTGACGTTCACGCTCAGCGGGTTGTCGAGCGGGTTGGAGCCGCTGTCGGTGTCGACGAGGTAGATGTACGCCGTCTCACCCGCCCGGAGGCTGAAGGGCGGCAGGTCGAGCGTGGGCGCGGTGAACTCCGAGACGCAGGAGATCTCCGGCGCGGTGGTGCCGCACGCGGCCGTCGACGCGGACGCCGCCCAGCGGGTGCTGGTGGGCTTGTCGAAGGTGATGTCGACGGTCTCGTCGACGGTGGCCGTGTAGCTCATGACGAGGTCCGGACCGTCGGGGTCGGCGAAGGTCGGGGTGCAGCTGGGCGCCGTCGTCAGGTAGTCGTTCGTGGTCGCCAGCCAGCCGACGGTGTTGGCGCCCATCGAGAGGGCGACCGCGTTCGAGCAGTCCTCGGCGAGCGGCCCGGTGCAGGCGCTGAGCACGCAGCTCTCTCCGGCGGGGCAGACGTTTCCGCACGCGCCGCAGTTCATGTCGTCGAAGCTCACGTCCAGCTCGCAGCCGTTCGTGTAGTCCATGTCGCAGTCGGCCCAGCCCGTGTCGCACATGGCGATGGTGCAGGCGCCGGTGGTGCACCCCGTGACCGCGTTGGCGGCCCCGCAGACCACTCCGCACGCGCCGCAGTTGTCGGCGTCGATGTCGGTGTCGATCTCGCAGCCGTCTCCCGACGCGTCGCCCAGGTCGGCGTTGCAGTCGGCGAAGGCTCCGTCGCAGGCGACGCGGCAGCGGCGCGAGGCGCAGAGGCCCACCGCGCCGTCGGGCGCCTCACAGGTGAAGCCGCAGGTGCCGCAGTTCGCCGGGTTGTTGTCGAGGTCGACGCAGGCGCCGTCGCACTCGGTCAGCCCGAAGGAGCAGCTCAGGGCGCAGCTCCCCATGTCGCAGACCTCGCCCGCGCCGCACGTCGTGGTGCAGGCGCCGCAGTTCTCGGGATCGCTCCCCGTGCTCACGCAGCTCCCGTCGCACTCGGTCTGGTCGCCCGGGCACACCAGGGCGCACGCGCCCGCGCTACAGGTCTCGCCGGGCTCGCACGTGTCGCCGCACGCGCCGCAGTGGGCCTCGTCGGTCTGGAGATCGACGCAGCGACCGTCACACACGTCCTGACCGTCCGGGCACACGAGCGTGCAGGTCCCGTCGAGGCAGGCCTCGGCGGTGCCGCACACGTTGCCGCAGGCGCCGCAGTGATCGGTGTCGCGCGTCGTGTCGACGCACATCCCGTCGCAGCGGGTCTCGCCGCCGGTGCAGAGGCGCGCGCCGTCGGGCTGCACGAGGCCCCCGTCGGGCACGCCCGGCGAATCGTCACAGCCCGACACCGACACGACCGTCGCGACGAGCAGGCTCATCCAAAGCTTGCGGGTCATCGTCATTCTCTTTCCATTCCAGGTTGAGCTCTGCGGCGCGGTCATGGCGTCACCGTCACGGTCACTTCGAGCGGGTTGGACAGCGGGTTGGAGCCGCTCGTCGTGTCCACGACGTAGACGTACGCGGTCTCACCGGCGGCGAGCGTCACGTCGACGTCCATGGTGGTGGAGCCGAACTCGCTCGAGCAGGCGTCGGACGACTGGATCGTGCCGCACGGCCGCGCGTTGCCGACGAGCGCCCAGCGCGTGCTGGAGGGTCGGTTCGTCAGCGCGAACGTGACCGTCTCCGCGGAGGACGCCGTGTAGGACATCACGAGGTCCGGTCCGTCGGGGACGTAGGAGCTGACCGGGACGCAGCCGGTCGGGTAGTCGCTGTAGGCCGCGAGGTACTCGGCGCCGAAGGCCGTCCACATGATGGTGTTCACGCCCGCGGTGAGCGCGACGACGCTCGAGCAAGTGTCGGCGCTCGCAGGCGTGCAGACGCCCATGACGCAGGCCTCGCCCGAGGCGCACACGGTGCCGCACGCACCGCAGTTGTTGCTGTCCGCCGCGATCTCGGCCTCGCAGCCGTTCGTGCCATCGGTGTCACAGTCGTCGAAGCCCGCGTCGCAGGTCGCGATGACGCAATCACCCGCCGTGCAGGAGCCCGTCGCGTTGTCGAACACGCACTCGCGGCGGCACGCGCCGCAGTTGTCGACGTCCATCTCGAGCCGCGTCTCGCAGCCGTCGCCGTCCATCATGGCCAGGTCGCCGTTGCAGTCGCCCTGCAGGTCCTGACAGTAGGTCTGGCACTCGCCGGCCACGCAGACGCCATCCGCCGCGAAGCCGATGGGGCAGACGTTGCCGCAGGCGCCGCAGTGGATCGGGTTGATCGCGAGGTCGACGCAGCTGCCGCTGCACTCCATGAGGTCGGCGCCGCAGGTGACCGCGCACGCGCCCATCATGCAGACCTCGCCGTCGTCGCAGGCGTCGCCGCAGCCGCCGCAGTTCGCGGGGTCGCTCTCGGTGAGCGTGCACTGCCCGTCGCAGATGTCCTGGCCCGGCGGGCAGCTGACCTCGCAGGCGCCGTCGGTGCAGACCTCCCCCGCCTCGCAGGTCGCGTCGCACGCGCCGCAGTGGGAGGGGTCGCGGTCGACGTCGACGCACGTGCCGCTGCACGCGGTCTGCCCCTCGGGGCACACCAGGTCGCAGACCCCGTCGACGCAGGAGAACCCGGTGTCGCACGTGTTGTCGCAGGCGCCGCAGTGCTCGCGGTCGCTCATCACGTCCACGCACTCGAGGCCGCATTGCGTATCGCCGAAGTCGCAGTTCGCGACCGAGCCGTCCGGCCAGGGGTCCGCCCCATCACAACCTGGTGCGAACACCAGCAAGACCGGCAGAAGCCGGATGCACCACTCTCTCATCTCACACACCTTCCACTCTCGCTTCCGAGAGGATGTCAGCCAAAGACACACAAGCCAGGTGCGCGTCGCGCGCACACCGTGGCCCCATCATCCTTGCGGCACGTAGTCCCAACCGCCACATCAAAGTGAGTTCACTCACGCGACGCCGACAGGCCACGGTCCCCGATCAGCTCGGGAGGCGCTGGGAACGGGCTCGCGCTCGGGACCGAGAGCTGAGATCCTCCGCGGGTGGCGAAGCGGATCGGAGACGCGCGGTGGATCGGCCTGATCCTGATCAGCGCCTGCATCGCGGCCCTGCTGCTCGTCGTGCTGATGAAGCGGAGCGAGCAGCGTGAGCAGGCGGTCCGGCCGGCGCCGGAGACGGTCGAGCGGTACGCCGACATCAACAAGATCGACGTCCACGTGCACGTGCCGCCGGAGCGCTACGGCGAGGCGGCGCGCGTCTTCCAGCAGCACGGCGTGGTGCTCGCGCTCAACGCCTCGGGGGGCCACCCGGGCCGCGGGCTCGAGGAGACCGTCGAGGCGGGCCTCCGCCTCAACGGCGCCATCCGGAGCTACTGCAACCTGAGCTTCGGCGGGGTCGAGAACGCGGCCTTCCACGACTACGCCATCCGCACGCTGAACCAGTGCAAGGAGCAGGGCGGGGTCGGCCTGAAGATCTTCAAGTCCCTCGGCCTCGGCGCCGAGCTCTCCGACGGCAGCCTGCTCCGCGTCGACGATCCGCGGCTCGACGTGGTCTTCGAGACGGCGGGCGAGCTGGAGCTGCCCGTCCTGATCCACGCGGGCGATCCCCAGGCGTTCTTCCGCCCTCCCACCCGCGACAACGAGCGCTACGAGGAGCTGCGCGCGCACCCCGGCTGGAGCTTCCACGGCGACGAGTGGCCGAGCTGGGAGGAGGTCTTCGCGCAGTACGAGGCCCGCGTCGCGCGCCACCCGAACACGACCTTCCTCGGCGCGCACTTCGGCAACGCGCCCGAGGAGCCGCAGCGCGTGGCCCGCATGCTCGAGCGCTACCCGAACCTCTACATCGAGACCGGCGCGCGCATCCCCGAGATCGGCCGGCACGACCCGGGGCCGATGCGCGAGATGTTCATGCGCTTCCGGGAGCGCATCCTCTTCGGCACCGACATCCAGATGGGCTCCGAGAGCTGGATCCTCGGCAGCGCGGGCGCCCAGCCGGACCCGCCCTCGCGCATCCCCTTCTTCTACGCGTCCCACTGGCGCTACTTCGAGACGGCAGAGCGGCGCTTCGAGCACCCCACGCCGATCCAGGGAGAGTGGACGATCGACGGGATCGACCTTCCCCGCGAGGTCCTCGAGGACCTCTACCACCGGAACGCGGAGCGCATCTTCGGCTTCACGCGCCGCGCGGACGCCGAGCCAGACGCGGGGGGTCCGCCGAGCGAGCGGTGATAGAGTCGGAGGCGCAGGGGGAGCAGATAGAAGAGCCGTCGGAGCGAGGGGGGGACCAGACCTGGCGCGAGCGTGTCCGCCTGGGCCTGCTGCGCACGATGGCGGTGGCGGGCGTCATCGCCCTGCTGATCACCACGCCGGTGCTCTTCCTGGAAGGGCAGCCGGTCCTCGGGATCGTCTACTGGCTGCTCTTCGCGCCCTTCCTCTGGTTCGCGTTCTCCAAGCGGCTCCCGTCGAACGTCCGCCTCGCCGGCCTCCTGGGCACCATCTACGTCTTCGGGCTCGGGATCGGTGTCGGCGAGCGCCGGCTCCCCGAGGTCGGCGTCTACCTGCTGTCGCTGTGCATCATGGCCGTGCTCCTCGGTGGCTGGAGGTGGGCGGCCGTGACCGGCGGGATCGCCGCCGTCAGCTACGTCGGGCTCGCGTGGGTCAACATCTCCGGCGCCCTCGGACCGGCGCCGTTCACCGCGATCGACCCCGAGAGCGCGGGCAACTGGATCACCTTCGGCGCCAACTTCGCCGTCTTCGCGGCGAGCCTCACCGTCTCCATCGGATACGTGGTGACCTACCTCGAGCGAGCGCTCGCCCGCAGCCGCGCGCTGTCGCAGTCCCTCGAGCAGGAGGTCGCGGCGAAGGAGCGAGAGATGGAGGCGCGCGAGAAGGCCGAGGCCACGCTCGTGCACGCGCAGAAGATGGAGATCATCGGCCGGCTGGCGGGTGGGATCGCGCACGACTTCAACAACCTGCTGACCCCCATCCTGTTCGGGATCACGCGGGGCCTCGACGACGCCGATGCGAAGGACCGAGAGGACCTCGAGGTCGCGCACGACTCGGTGATGCAGGCCAAGCACCTGACCCGACAGCTGCTGACGTTCAGCCGACGGGACGTCGCCGACCCCCGCGTGGTGGATCTCCGGCGCGCGCTTCGCCACGGGCTGCGGGTCGCCAGGCGGCTCGTCTCCCGAGAGGTCTCGATCGAGTCGGACGTGGCCTCGGAGCCCATGCTGGTGCGGGTGGACGAGGTGCAGCTGCAGCTGGTCCTGCTGAACCTGATCGCCAACGCTCGCGACGCGATGCCCTCCGGCGGCACGGTGCGCGTCGAGGCCGCGCGCCAAGGCGCGGACGTGTGGCTGACCGTCAGCGACGACGGGGTGGGCATGCCCGAAGAGGTCCGACAGCGAGTCTTCGAGCCGTTCTTCACCACCAAGGGCGCCGGTCGCGGCACCGGCCTCGGTCTCTTCACCGCGCGAGAGCTGGTCGAGCGATACGACGGCGAGATCGAGGTCCACTCCGAGCCCGGCGCTGGCAGCCAGTTTCGCATCCGCCTCCCCATCGTCGCCGACGCCGTGGAGGACGCGGACCCGAGCGGCGAAGCGGAGAGGCCGACCGGGGGTGACGAGCGGGTGCTCGTCGTCGACGACGACCTCCGTGTCCGCGCCGTGATGGTCAGCGTCCTGACCGACGCCGGCTACCGCGTCGCGGACGCCGGGGACGGCGCGGCCGCGCTCCGGCTCGCGGAGGACGGCGCCTCGTTCGACCTCGTGGTGTCCGATGTGATGCTCCCGGGAGACGACGGCCCGACGCTGGTCGCGAAGCTGCAGGCGCTCCAGCCCGGGCTCCGGTGTGTGTTCTGCACGGGTTTCGCCCCGGAGGAGGTGCTGGGGCCCCTCGCCAGCCGGCGGGACGTCAGGATCCTGCAGAAGCCCTTCTCTCGCGACGAGCTGCTCCTGCTCGTGAGGCGCGCGCTCGACGAACGCCTAGCAGTCCGTTGAAGAACCTCGCTCCTCGTCTCTCGGGCGGGACGACCCGTCTCTCGGCCCGTGTCTCCTCGGAAATGCTGAAGCATTTCCTCGTCGCCCCGAACCGAGAACCGGGCCGTCGCGCTCCGAGATCCTTC
>JAVJQK010000046.1 GCA_040218145.1 Sandaracinaceae bacterium
GCAGCGACGCGAGCAGGCGGCCAGCTTTCGCGAAGCGAAAGCGCGAGCCGCAGGGGCCCCAGCGCCCCGTCGCTGGGGTCGGCGTGAGAGCGCGCGGAGCGCGCGAACCGCCGTAGTCGGGAGGGGGGCCCCATGGGCGCTTTGCCCCATGGGGGGAGGGCCTGCGTTCAGGCCCTCCAAAAAAAATCACGCCGCCCGCCGCGCGTCGTCCGCCGCGACGGCGTCCTTGCGCGCCTTCGAGACCGCCTCGAGCAGCTCCTCGCGCGTGACGAGGCCGGTGTCGATGAGCGCGCGCATGTAGCCGTCCGCGTAGCCGTGGGCGCGCGCCAGCTTGGCGTAGACCGCGCCTTCGAAACGCGCCTCCGTCACCTGCTGAACCAGCTCACTCACGCGTCCGAGAAGCTCTTCCTTCATCATCTTGCCCTCCCTGGGTGACGCGTCATTCGCCCGACGCGACGCCACTGGCTCCTCGGGAGTGCCGGAGTCGCCCTTCTCCGGTCAAGAAAGCGACCCATCGTGGTGTGCTGCGACCACCGCCGGGATGCCACGGAGGCCGTCGGAGCATTCGTTCGCGCCCGGTTGGCCGGGTTCGGGGAGTGGCCCAACCGTTCGGGTGTGTCGGACTCAGGTCTCATCCACCTCGCGCCCCAGGAAAGCCCGCTCGCGCTCCTCGTAGAGCGAGACGAGCTGGGCCTCGAGGCGTCGAACCATCGCGATGATGTCGTCCGGGTCGGCCGTCCCGAGCTCCCGGAAGAGCTTCGCGCGGTCCTGGTAGAGGCTGACCAGCTGCGCTTCGAGGTCCCCACCCGCTCTGGGAAGGAGCTTGTCGATTTCATCCGAGGACGTCATGAGTGAATCCAAACTCGCGATCGAGGAGCGGGACGCGCTCCTCACGACCAGTGAGGCCGCCGACACGCTCGGTGTCAGCCCCACGAGCATCAAGCGTTGGGCCGATGCGGGCCGATTGCCAGCGCGCAAGACCGCCGGCGGCCACCGCCGTTACCGCAAGCGCGACGTGCAATCGCTGCTCGACGAGGGCCTCGAGGCGCCCGCCGCCTACGAGGGCGACCACGAGGGCCTGAACGGCCACGCGCGGCTGGCCGCCGACGAGATCGCGCGCGTCTTGCCCGACCTGCCCCGCGCCAAGATCGATCAGCTCCCGGTCGGGGTGATCCAGCTGAGCGACACCGGGCGAGTGCTGCTCTACAACGCGACCGAGACCCGGTTCAGCGGGCTGAAGCGCGAGGACGCGGAGGGCAAGCACTTCTTCGGCGAGCTGGCGCCGTGCTGCAACAACCGCCTCGTCTACGGACGCTTCAAGAGGGGGGTGGAAAAAGACAACCTCGATGTCTTCATCGACTACACCTTCACGTACCGGATGCGGCCAACGAATGTCCGGCTCCATCTCTATCGGGACGTCGAGACCAGCTCGAACTGGATGACCGTCGAGCCGAAGTGAGTGAACGCGCGCGCGGGGGCTAGGTCCCTGGCATGCGGCGTGTCCACCCTCTCTGGCTCGTGCTGCTCCTCGTGGGATGCGGCAGCGGAGTGTCCGTCTCCGAGGCCATCTCGCTGGTGAAGCACTCGGGCGTCCAGACCCTGCGCCACCCGCTCCGCGAGACCCGCGGCACCACGCGGCTGTTGCTGATCGGGCTCGACGGCGTGGGCAGCGACGAGCTGGGCATGGCCATCGACGGCGGGGAGCTGTCGAGCCTCGAGGCGGTCGCCGGGCGTGGCCAGGACCGCCCGGGCCAGTTCGAGCACGCGTACCGCGCGCGGGACGTGATGAGCATCCTGCCGAGCACGACGATGGCCGCCTGGACCACGGTCTACACCGGGGCGCCCGCGGCGGAGAGCGGGGTCCCCGGCAACGAGTGGTTCGACCGGACGACGCGCCGCTTCCTCGCGCCCGCGCCGGTTTCGGTGCGCGGCATGGACCACGCCATGCAGGTCCACACCGACGGCTTCATGGGGGATCAGATCGCGGTGCAGACCGTGTTCGAGCGGCTCGATCTGCGCAGCCACGTCAGCCTCGGACCGATTCACCGAGGGGCCGACGTCTACACGACCCCCCGCGCGCTCGACGCGGTGCAGATGTTCTCGATCCTGCCCGAGGCGCTCCGGGGCGAGCACACGATCTCGGAGGAGGCCTACGCGGAGCTCGACGAGGGCTCCATCGAGGAGGTCCTCGAGGCCATCGACGAGTTCGGTGTGCCCGACCTGCAGACGATGTACTTCCCGGGCGTCGACCTCGTCGCCCACTCGCGGGAGAACCCGCTCCAGGAGCAGCACGAGCACCTGATGAACGTCATCGACCCGGGGCTGCGGCGCGTGCTCGATCGCTACCGGTCCGAGGGGGTGCTCTCGAACACCTGGATCGTCGTCGTGAGCGACCACGGGCACACCCCCGTGCAGCACGACGATCAGCACGCGCTCTCCGTCGACGACTCGGCCGACGATCCGCCCGCGGTGCTGCGCCGCGCGGGGTTCCGTCCGCGCCCGCCCGAGCTGGTCGTGCCCGACGACGCCGACTTCGACTCGGTCTTCGCCTATCAAGGCGGGCTCGCCTACCTCTACCTCGCCGACCGCAGCCGCTGCCCGGACGAGGGCGACACCTGCGACTGGTCGGCGCCGCCTCGCTACGAGGAAGACGTCTTGGTGGCGGCGCGCCGCTTCTGGGACGCCTCCGAGCACGGCCAGCCCTTCCCCGCGCTGCAGGGCAGCCTCGCGATGATCCTCGTGCGCGAGCCCGTCGCACCCGACGCGCGGCCGAACGCCTTCCGCGTCTTCGACGGCGAGCGCACGCACGACGTCGCGGCCTGGCTCGAGGAACACCCGAGACTCGACTGGCGCGACGTGCCGCGGCGCCTCGAGCAGCTCGCGGTCGGCCCGCGCGGCCACCTCGCGGGCGACGTGATCCTGGTCGCCAACCTCGGGCACGACATCCCCGAGAAGGACCGCACGTACTTCAGCGGGCCCTACCACTCGTGGCACGGCAGCCCCTCGGTGCGCGACTCGGAGATCTCGCTCCTCGTGGCGCGCGAGGGCTGGAGCGGCGCGCGCATCCGCGGGATCGTCGAAGAGGTGCTGCGCCCGCAGCGCTCGCAGACGCGGATCACGCCGCTGATCGAGCGCCTCCTCTCCGAATGACGGCTTGACCCTCGTGGCGATGCGGGAGAGGTTCACTCTCACCCTCCTCGTCGTCTCGGAGAACCATGGCCCGCTCGACCCTCGGCTGGCTCGGCGCCGCGCTCGCCTGCCTGCTGATCCTCCCCAGCTGCGCCTCTCGTCAGCGCTACGGCTGGACCCGCCCCGTCACGGCGGGCACCGTCGAGTGGCACGACGTCTCCCCGCGGGGCAGCGGCGTGCGGGTGAGCATGCCGGCGCGCCCGATCGGTGACACGGACCAGAACCGCGCCGAGGACGGCGCGCGCATGCGGCAGACGAGCGTGCGGGCCGAGACCCGCTACGGGCTGTTCGCCGTGCACGTGAACCAGCTCGAGGGCGGCTACGTCGGCGACCCGCTCATCGCGGCGGCGGCCTTCGCCGAGGGCATCTTCGAGAGCGCGGACCTCGAGCGCGAGCGTAGCCAGCGCCTGACCGTGCAGGGCTTCTACGCGCGCGAGGATCTCGGCCGCGGCGAGAACGACACGTTCGTCGCGATGCGCCAGTTCGTGGGCGCCGACCGCGTCATCATCGCGCTGGCCGTGGTGCCGCGACGCAGCCAGGACGCGATGCAGATCGCGAGCCGCTTCATGGGGTCCATCCAGCTCGACCCCGCGCACGCCCTGTTGCCGCGCGAGGGAGCGCGGCGGGGCGACGGCACGTGGACCCCGCTCTACATCCCCGAGGCCGACTTCGCGATCTCGATGCCCAGCGCGCCAGCGATGGAGGAGGCGGAGATCATGCTGGACGGGCAGCGCACGCCCGTCTGGACCTACCAGACGCAGGACGACTGGGGCCGCTACCGCGTGCGCGTGGTGACCTTCTCGACGCGCATGCCCGACGGCGCGTACGCGGCGATGCGCGAGCAGCTGCACCTCCAGCGCGAGATCCGACCGGTCCAGACCAACGGCTACCCCGGCCTGGTCTTCACGACCGACCGCGGCGGCACGCGCGCCTTCACCCGCCTCTACCAGACCGCGAGCCGGCTCTACGTGGTCGAGGCGATCGGCCCCCGCGCCTCGATGCGCGGCCACGCCCGGGACCTGATGGCCTACTTCGACTCCTTCCGGATCCTTTGAGATGACGCGCCTGCTCTGCTTCGCGATCCCACTGTTGGCGGCCTCGCTCGCCCAGGCCCAAGGCGTCGAGCTGCGGCCGATCGATCGGGCGACCGTGCGCGTGATCGGCGTCAGCGGGATGCAGCCGGCGCCGGGGACCGGCCGCACCACGGGCGTGCGACGCGTCGGCGCCGAGCCGTCGATGGGCCACGGCTCGGGCGTCGCCATCGGCCCGCGCCTCATCCTCACCGCGCGCCACGTCGTCTGGGGCATGCACGCGTGGACGGTCGTCCCGCCCGGCGAGTCGGATCCCATCCCGGCGCGCCCGGTCTACGTGGACCTCGAGCACGACATCGCGTTCGTGGCCGTCGATCGGGACCTGCCGCACCACCTCTCGCTCCCCGACGCCCCGCGACGGCTGACCATGAGCGAGCGGGTCAGCGTCAGCGGCTACCCCCTCGACGTGCGCGAGCCGAACCCGGCCGCGTCGAGCGGCGAGGTCAGCCGCGTCACCCGCGACGGGCTGTTGCACCTGAGCATGTCGGTCAACCCGGGCAATTCGGGTGGCCCCGTCATCGACCGCGACGGCGCGCTGATCGGCATCGTCTCGATGCGCGGCCGGCCTGACCAGGGCGTCGCGGGCCTGACCATCGCGGTGCCCATCGCGTTCGTCAACGAAGCGCGCACGCGGGTCCCGTCCGAGGCGCCGAGCTTCGCGCCCTACGAGGCGGAGCTGTCGCGGGCCATCTCGCTCCTCGCGGCGCTGAGCGACGAGGAGCTCAGCCAGCGCCGGACCGAGATTCAGACCCTGGTCGAGCACGGCGAGCGCGCGCGCGACGCCAGCCCCGAGCACCGATTGATCTTCGCCGCGCTCGGCTGGAACACGGTGCTGACCATCATGGAGCACGAGCGGGCGCGCGAGTCGGCGCAGCTCTCGGCCGCCTCGCGCGCGCAGGTCGCGCCCATCTACCGCGCGTCGGTGGCGATGGCCCGCAACGCGCTGCGAGACGCGCCCCACGTGCGCCGCGCGTTCCCCGCCGCGCGCGCCATCGCGCTGGGCCGCGTCAGCCCCTTCCGCGACTGAGATGCGCGTCCTCGTCACCGGCGCGACGGGCTTCCTCGGGCTGCACCTCTGCCGCGCGCTGCGCGAGAGGGGACACTTCGTGCGCGCCTTCACCCGCGCCCGCAGCCGCACCGAGGGGATCGAGGCCCTCGGCGTGGAGGTCGTGCGCGGCTCCCTCGACGACGCCCCGACCCTGCGCGCGGCGGCCGAGACCGACGCCATCGTGCACGCGGCGGGCGGCGGCATCGTGCGGCGCGCGGAGGACTTCTACCGCGGGAACACCGAGACCACGCGCGCGCTCGTGCAGGCCGCGCCGAGCACCCTGCAGCGGTTCGTGCTCATCTCCAGCCTCGCCGCGCACGGCCCCTCCAAGGCGCTCCCGGCCGACGCGGACGGCGCCCCCGACGCGCCCGTGAGCCACTACGGCAAGAGCAAGCTCGCCGCCGAGCGGCTCGCCCTCGCGAGCGCCTTCCCGGTCACCGCCCTGCGCCCGCCCGCGCTCTACGGGCCGGGCGAGCACCGCATGGTCGGCCTCTTCCGGGCCGCCGAGCGCGGCGTCGTCCCCATGGTGCACCCCGGCGGCACCCTCTCCATGCTCCACGGGGCCGACTGCGCCGAGGCCATCGCCCGCACCCTCGAGGTCGCGCACCCGAGCGGCGCCTACTTCGTCGCCGAGCCCGCCCCCTACCTCCGGCGCGACATGGCCCGTCACATCGGCGCCGCGGTCGGCCGCTCGGTCCGCGTGGTGCCCGTCCCTCCCCTCGCCATGCGCGCCATCGGCGCCGCGGCGGAGCTCGCCGGGCGGCTGCGGGACCGGCCGGTCATGCTCTCGCGCGACAAGGCCGCCGACGCCACCCAGCGCCACCAGAGCTGCGACCCGCGCCGCGCGATGGCCACCCTCGACTGGGCGCCGCGCCACGACTTCGAGCGCGGCGCGCGCGACGCCTACGCGGACTACCAGCGGCGGGGCTGGCTGTGATCTGCCGGGCCTGGGACTCGAACCCAGATGAGGTTGCCCCCGAGCGATTTTAAGTCGCCTGCGTATGCCAATTCCGCCAGCCCGGCTCGGGCTACTCCTACGCCGTCCGCGCGACGGCCTCAAGTCGCGTCGGCGTCGCTCGGCCCGCTGACGCCGCAGGAGATGCCTGCTCGTCGAACCAGGCGCGCACGCCGTCGGCGTCGCGACGGGCCAGGATCTCGTCGACGACGGGGTGGGCTCATGTCACCTCCATCCGCGGCGGCCTACCACCCTTCCATTCGACATCGCAACGGAAGCGCCGCTCTCCGGAGGGCCTCTGGCGCGCGGTCCGACGGCGCGTATCTGCCGTCCGCGCCATGGCCGGAGAGCCCCTCGACACCGTCGCCCAGCTCGATCTCGCGCCGCTCCGTCGCCTGACCGGACACCTCGAGCGGCTCGTGAAGAGCCATCTCTGGCTCCAGGTCGTGCTCGGCATGATGGCCGGGGTCGGGGCCGGCATGCTCCTCGGACCGAGCGTGGGCTGGGTCGACCCGGAGCTCGCGAGCGCCATCACCAGCTGGCTCGCGCTGCCGGGCCGGCTCTTCATCGTGCTCATCCAGATGATCGTCGTCCCGCTGGTGTTCGCGTCGGTGATCCGCGGCCTCGGAGCCAGCGACGACATGCGGCAGCTGAAGTCGCTCGGCCTGCGCGCGGCGGGGTTCTTCGTGCTCACCACCGCCGGCTCGATCGCGCTCGGGCTCGGGGTGGCGGCGGCGCTCCGGCCCGGGCGCTTCATCGATCCTCGCGAGGCGTGGGCGATGGCGGGGGCTGACGCCGCGCCCACGGGAACGGAGACCTCCGAGCTGCCGTCCCTCGGTCAGCTCCCCGCCGTGATCACCGGCGTGTTCCCCACGAACCCGCTCGAGTCGATGGTCGGCGGGCAGATGCTGCAGGTGATCCTCTTCGCGATCGTGCTCGGCGTCGCGCTCGTGTCGCTGACACCCGACAAGTCCGCGCCGCTGTTCGATCTCCTCGGCTCGCTGCAGGAGGTCTGCATGGCGGTGGTGCGCGGGGCCATGCGCCTGGCGCCGATCGCGGTGTTCGGCCTGATGGCGAAGCTCACCGCGCAGGTGGGGCTCGACGTGCTCGCCGGGCTCGCCGGCTACATGGGCACGGTGCTGCTGGGCCTGCTGCTCCTGTCGTGCTTCTACCTCGCGCTCGTGGCCGTGGTGGGACGCATGTCGCCGCTCCGCTTCCTGAGCGGCGCGCGCGAGGTGCTCTTGCTCGCCTTCAGCACGTCGAGCTCCGCCGCGGTGATGCCGCTCAGCATCTCGACGGCCGAGGACGCGCTCGGCGTGCGCCCGTCGGTGGCGCGCTTCCTCATCCCGCTCGGCGCGACCGTGAACATGAACGGCACCGCGCTCTACCAGGGCGTGGCCACGATGTTCCTCGCCCAGGTCTACGACGTGCCGCTGACCGCGGCCGGCCTCTCGCTGGTGGTGGTCACCGCGACCGCGGCCTCGATCGGCTCTCCGGCCACGCCCGGGGTCGGCATCGTGATCCTCGCCACGGTGCTGTCGGGCATCGGCATCCCGGCGGCGGGCGTCGCGCTGATCATCGGCGTCGACCGCCTGCTCGACATGTGCCGGACGGCCGCGAACGTCGCGGGCGATCTGACGGCCGCGGTGGTGCTGGACCGCACGCTGCCGGACGCCACCCCGACCGCGCCCGGCCTGCCCGAGGCGCAGCGCGCGGGCGACGCCGGGGCGTCCTGAGCGATTCAGCTCGGGACGCGGGCCGCGTCGGGCAGGTGGCGCGGCATGGCGGGGCCGGCGCGCTCGCTCTCGACCTCGCGGACGGCGTTGTCCTCGTCGACGAAGACGACCTTGGGCTGCCAGGCGCGGGCCTCTGCGTCGTCCATCTCGCCGAAGGTGGCGAGGATCACCGTGTCGCCGGGCGCGTTGCCGTGGGCGGCGGCGCCGTTGATGCAGATCACCCCCGAGCCCTCGGGGCCGCGGAGGGTGTAGGTGACGAGGCGGGTGCCGCGGGTGACGTTCCAGACGTGCACCTCCTCGTGCTCGAGCATGCCGGCCGCGTCCAGCAGGATCCCGTCGATCGTCACGCTGCCCTCGTAGTGGAGGTCGGCGTGAGTGATCCGTGCCCGGTGGATCTTCCCCAGGAACATCCTTCGCTTCATGGCTCTCTCCGATCTGCGTGCCGTCTGCGAGCAGTACAGCCGCGGGCCGGAAGGTAGCAGCGAAGAAAATTGGATCCAACGCGCGCGCCGCACGTCAGGCGGCAGCTGGAGGTACCCATGCGCATTCTGCTGACCAGCCTTGCCGCCCTGACCTTGGCCCTCGCGTTCGGAGGCGTCGCCGCGGCTCAAGACCGCGCCGTTCACACGGACCAGGAGTTCACCTTCGACGACGACGAGGTCACGGGAGACACCGTCGGCCCGGACGTGCTCCGCATCGTCGGCCTCGAGCGTCGGCGCCGCGAGTCGCTGATCCGCCCCCGCGCGCACTTCGTGCCCGAGCTGGTGCACTCGATCGAAGGCTTCTGAGCGCTGCACATCGCCACAGGGGGTGCCCCGCGCTTACGCACGGTGTCACCCAATGTGCGCTTGACCCGACCCGGGAGGCCAACGAATAAGAGGGTCGATGCTTCATCGATCTTCTTCCGCTGCGCTGCTGACCGCGCTCTCCCTCTCTCTTCTTCTCGTCGCCTGTGACGACGGCCCCGCGCCCGTCGACGGCATGGTTCCCACCGACGGTGGCGTGACCGACGGCGAGGTCCCCCCGCCCGACGGCGGCGAGGACGGGGGCATGCCGCCCTCGGATCTGTTCACGCCCCCGGTCATCACGACCTGCCCGGGCGACAGCCTGCCCCCGCCCAGCTCCGGGCGCTGCGAGGTCACGGCCGGCGACGCGAACATTCTGCTCACCGGTGACGTGCTCACCCCCGGCGAGGTCTTCCGCGGCGGCCAGGTGCTCGTCGGCACCGACGGAAACATCGCCTGCGTCGGCTGCGACTGCAGCGGCGAGGCGGGCGCGAGCGGCGCGACCCAGGTGGTCTGCCCCGACAGCGTGATCAGCCCCGGGCTCATCAACGGCCACGACCACATCACCTTCAACAACACGGTGCCCTACCCCGCCGAGGGGCTGCTCACCGACGAGCGCTATGAGCACCGCCACGACTGGCGCACCAACCGCGCGAGCCCCCCGCACACCAGCGTGTCGGCGGGCGGCGGCCGCGCGACCACCGAGGAGATGCTCTGGAACGAGCTGCGCCAGCTCATGAGCGGCACCACGAGTGTCTTCGGCAGCGGCGGCCCGGACGGCCTGCTGCGCAACCTCGACAACGATGGCCGCAACGGGCTCGGCGTCGAGGCGGAGTACGAGACCTTCCCGCTCGGCGACTCGGGTGAGACGCAGTTCACCGACAGCTGCGGCTACTCCTACTGCGGCAGCTGCACCACCAGCGGCGTGATGGGCCAGCACGCCTTCGTGCCCCACGTGGCCGAGGGCATCAACGAGGAGGCCCGCAACGAGTTCCGCTGCATGCGCGAAGGCGACCGCGACTTCGTCATGCCGGTCAGCGCGTTCATCCACGGCGTGGGCCTGCTCGCCTCGGACATCGCCGAGATGGCCCTCGAAGAGGTCGAGCTGGTCTGGTCGCCCCGCACCAACATCACGCTCTACGGCGACACCGCGCGCGTGACCGAGTACGCCTACGCCGGCGTGCCGATCGGCCTCGGCACCGACTGGGTGCGCTCGGGCTCGATGAACATGCTGCGCGAGCTGGTCTGCGTGGACACGTTCAACGCGAACCACCTCGCGGGCTTCTTCCCCGACGAGCAGATGTGGCTCATGGCCACCCGGAACACGGCGACCGCCTTCCGCATGGACAGCCTCATCGGCGTGCTCGCGGTCGGCGCCCGGGCCGACATCGCGATCTACGACGCCTCGAGCGCGCGCGACCATCGGGCCGTGCTGACCGCGGATCCCGACGACGTCGTCATGGTCATGCGCGGCGGCGAGGTCCTCTTCGGCGACAGCGACGTGGTCGACGCGACGCGGACCGGCTGCGACTCGGTCGGTGACGTCTGCGGCACCGCCAAGAGCGTGTGTCTGCAGGAGCTGTCGACCTCCTTCGGCGACCTCATGAGCGAGGCGAACCGCCGTGAGATGCAGTACCCGCTCTTCTTCTGCGGCGAGCCCGAGGGCGAGCCGAGCTGCCTGCCGGCCCGCACCCGGATGACTTCGCCCGACGCGATGGTCGACGGCAGCAACTACTACACGGGCATGAGCTCGGCCGACGACATGGACGGCGACGGGATCATGAACGCGTCGGACAACTGCCCGATGGTCTTCAACCCGATCCGCCCGCTCGACGACGGCGCGCAGGCGGACGCGGACGGCGACGGAATCGGCGACGCCTGTGACGACGACCCGGTCGACGCGAGCGACATCGACGGCGACGGCGTCGACAACGACGCCGACAACTGCCCGACCGCCCCGAACGCCGACCAGGCGGACCGGGACATGGACGGCATCGGCGACGTCTGCGACGGCTGCCCCGACATCGCCATCACGGCGGGCGACGAGACGGTCTACGCGCTGCGCTGCGGCGCGACCGAGGGCACGGTGACCCTGAGCGACCTCGTGGTCACCGCGCTCGTCACAGACGGGATGAATCCCGGCTTCTTCGCCCAGCAGCTCGAGGGCTCCACCGACTACGCGGGCGTCGACCGCAGCGGGCTCTTCGTGTCCACCGGGGCGGCCCCGACGGTCAGTCGGGGCGACGTGGTCGAGGTGGCGGGAGCGCTGGGTGACTACTTCGGGTTGGCGCAGATCGTCAGCACGTCCGTGACGGTGACCGCGAGCGACATGGAGCCGGCGCCGCTCGTGGTCGGCGCGGCGGAGATCGCCACGGACGGCCCGCGCTCGGAGCTGCTCGAGGCAGTGCTGGTGCGCGTCGAGAGCGTGACGGTAACCAACCCGGACCTCGGCTTCGACCAGTTCGAGGTCAACGGCA
Organism: Sandaracinaceae bacterium; assembly: GCA_040218145.1. Classification (GTDB taxonomy): domain Bacteria; phylum Myxococcota_A; class Polyangia; order Polyangiales; family Sandaracinaceae; genus JAVJQK01. Next base: position 11,282 of record JAVJQK010000046.1, read on the forward strand.
CCCTGCGCGTCGACCAGGACCTCTTCCTGATCGACCCACCGCCCGCGGCCGGAGAGATGTTCGGCTTCGTGCAGGGCCCGTTGACGTATTCCTTCCTCGATAACCGAGTTCTCCTGCGTGACGCGCTCGACGTGGGCTTCGACGCCCTTCGCCTCTCGCCCGCCACCGTGGTCACCCCCCCGGGCAGCACGGTCACCCTGACGGTGGTGCTCCCGATGGACGCGCCCGTCGGTGGCGCCGCGGTGACCATCACCCCGGCCCCCGTCACCATCCTCACCGGCCCGCCGACCATCGTCGTGCCGGCGGGCATGCGCAGCGCGAGCGCGACCTACACCGCGAGCGCGCTCGAAGACACGGGCACGGTGACCGCGTCGTACATGGGTGACATGGTCGTCGCGAGCGTGACGATCGCGACGCCGCCCGCGCTCTTCTTCAGCGAGTACGTCGAGGGCAACTCGAACAACAAGGCGCTGGAGATCGCGAACCTCGGCGGAAGCCCGGCGGACCTCTCGGTCTGCGAGATCCGCCGCTACACCAACGGCTCCACCTCGCCCAGCAGCGTCACGCTGATGGGCACCGTGGCCGCGGGCGACGTCTTCGTGATCTGCAACGGCAGCATCGCGATGCCGGGCGCGTGCGACATGACGAGCGGCACCATCAACCACAACGGCAACGACGCGTACGAGCTGGCCTGCGCCGGCATGGTGGTCGACAGCATCGGTCGCGTGGGCGAGGACCCGGGCGTGGCCTGGATGGGCGGCGGCATCACGACCATGGACCACCGGCTCACCCGCGACTGCTCGATCACCACGGGCGACCCGAACAGCATGGACGCGTGGGATCCCTCGACCGAGTGGAACGGGACCGCGTGGGACGTGACCACCGGCTTCGACGGGCTCGGCAACCGAGACGAGTGCCCGTAGTCGAGCGAGTCTGAGCGATCGACGCCCCGGCGCAGCTCGCGTCGGGGCGTCTTCTTTTCCGTCGATCGAACCGTCGCTCAGACGAAGCGCAGCCCGGCCAGGCAGCCGTCCGGCAGGGTGCGGGCCCAGACCACCTCGGCGCGCTCGTGCCCGGTCCGCGCCTCGGGGAACTCCAGCTCGAGGTCCAGCGCGTCCCCCGCCGCGACCATGCCGTCGAGGGCCACGCGCATCCCGCCCGCGCTCGCGTTGAGCACGACGCCCGCGAGGCCCTCGTCCCGCACCCGCACGCTGGCGTGGATGGGGTAACGCGTCGCGCGCCGACGCGCGCCCCGATGTGTCCAGTCGTCGACCGGTCCGGTGGGGAGGAGGTTGGCGATGCTGCGCATGATGAGGGCTCCGTCGTTTACGATGTGGGGGCAACGCAACAGTCACGCCAGTTCTTCGACGGATCGGTCAGCAAACGGGCTATCACCCGAAATCGATGTGCTTTTCCAGCAGCACCGGCGGCTCGCGGCGCCGGGAGCGCCGGGGCGAAACGCACGATCTGCGGCGAAACGTCAGCGATGCGGGGCGAGCGCGCGGTCGAGTCGCTCGAGCGCCCCCGCGGTGCGGACGCCGTACCAGAACAGGTCTTTCCCCGACACGAGCGCCGCCTCCACGCCCCAGCTGCGCACCTCCTCGAGGTGCGTCTCGTCGAAGCGATAGGGCTCGTCGGGCAGGAGCACGAGGGCCGGTCCGCGGGCGCGGATCTCCTCGGCGGTGACCCTCGGGTAGCGCGTGTCGCGCGCGCCCGGGTCGGCGGCCGGAGCGCCCGCCACGTCCGCCGCGAGCGGGTAGCGACGCGCGCGGTCGGAGAAGACGTTGTCGGCCCCCAGCCACGACAGGAGGTCGCTCCCGTAGGTGCGCCCGTCCATGGTCATCCACGGGTCCTTCCAGATCGGCGCGTAGACTCGCAACTCGCCCTGCCGTCGCGCGAGCGTGGGCCGCGGCGGCGCGTCGACGTGGAGGAGCCGCGCGAGGGTCTCCACGTAGTCGAGCGACTCCTCGACGGTACACGGGAAGCTGACGAAGACCGGCAGCCCGGCGTCGATCAGCCGCTCCACGTCGCGCTGCGAGCTCTCCTCCTTGTTCGCGAGCACGAGGTCGGGGCGCAGCGCGATGACCGCCGCGACGTCGACGTTCTTCGTCCCGCCCACCGTCGGCACGCGCTCGATCTGCCCCGCGGGCTCCTCGCAGTACTCGGTGCGCCCCACGAGGCGCTCGAGGCCGGCCAGCGCCGCGACGCTCTCCGTCTCGCTCGGCACCAGGCTGACCACCCGGCGCGGCGGCGCGGCGAGCGAGAGCGGTCGGCCGAGCGCGTCGACGGACACGGCGCTCTTCAGAGCCCCAGCGCGCCCGGCTGGAGCGAGGGGATCGGCGGCGGGAGGTGGCTGTTGCGGGCGTCGGGATCGCGGAAGGAGACGCCGTGCAGGGCGAAGTCGCGCTCGAGCTGCGGGAGGGCGGCGCGGATCTTCTCGCAGGTGGTCTCGTACGCGATCTCCTCGATCTCGCGCCGATAGAAGTACTTCATGGGCGAGCCGCCGAGGATGCGCATCTCGTCCGCCTCGGGCCGGAAGAGGTGGAAGGCCACGTCGGGGTGCATCTCCGCGATCGCGTGGTTGGCCTTGTCGAAGCGGCCGTTGATGAGCGCCTTGAGGCCCTGGGCGACGCCGAAGATCCCGCCGCGCGCGTGCACGTAGCCGGGCTCGGCGCTCCGGACCGGGACGAGCGGATCGATCAGCACGCAGAGCGTCGCGCCGCGCTTGGCCGCCTCGCGCATGTTGGTGGTGCGCGAGAAGGCGCCGTCGATGTAGCGGCGGCCGTCGACCTCGACCGGCGGGTAGAACGGGACGAGCGCGCACGAGGCGCGGACGGCGCGGTGCACGGGGACGTGGTCGTGCTGCTCGTCACCGAAGAGCACCGCGCGGGAGGTGTCCTGGTCGGTCGCGCCCACGTAGAGCGGGCGCCGCAGGGTGCGGAAGTCGTCGCTCAGACCGGGCCGGGCGAGCTGCGCCTCCATCCACTGGCCGAGGCGGCGGCCGCTGAAGGCCGCGCTCGGGACCGCGCGGGTCAGCGAGCTGATCAGGCCGCGCGGGCCATTTCCGCCGCGGGCGAGCTCCTTCGTGAGCGTCCAGAGCCGCTCGCCCACCTCGGCGAGGTTCGGCTCGAAGAGCGTGTAGCGGTCGATCGGGTCGAGGCGGTGCCCTTCCCCGTCGAGCGACTTGAAGATCTCCTCGGGGCTGACGCCGTTGGCGAGGAGCGCGGCCACGATGGCGCCGGCGCTGATGCCGCAGAAGAGATCCACGTCGACCACCGCGCGGTCCTCGAGGAAGCTGTCGAGCGCGCGCAGCACGCCCAGCTCGTAGAGCAGCCCCTCGATGCCGCCGCCCGCGAGGCAGATCGCGATCTTCCCGTGGCCGCGGCTCGCGAAGAGGGCCTCGAGGTGCTCGGGGAGGGACAGCGCGTCGGAGAGCACCCCGCCCACGCCGTGCTGGCCGAGGCGGTGCGCCGCGTCGATGCCGTCCACGAGCGCGAGGACCCGGCGGCGCAGCAGCGGGCCGCCCATGCGGCCGTGCGGGAAGAGCACCTCGAGCAACCGCTCGGCCCGCTCCAGGTGGGGGCCGCGCGCGTCGACCACCAGCGCGTCCACGGGGCGGTGTCGCACGTAGCTGACGGCGCGCGGGAGATCGGCGATGCCCACCACGCGGCGGCGGGCGCCGACGCCGGACGCGTCGCGGCCGAGGTAGTGGACCGAGCCATCCTCGGCCGCCCGGGCGCCCTCCAACCGCTCGAGGGAGAGGGCGTCGAAGGACGGCCCGAAGTAGACGATGGTGTCCAACGCGTGGGTCTCCGTGAGGTCCGCCACACGTCCAAGGCGAGGAGTCGCCGTCCACAGACTGCGCGGGGAGCGTGCGGAGACCATACGAAGCCCGATCCGCCGGGGCAAGCGCCTCCCGCCGCACCGCGTCATCGATCCGCCATCGCGTTGCCGGCCCGGGTAGGCTGGTGATAAGGTGCGGAGCCGTTTCAGCGGAGCTCCGGACACCCCTACAGTGGCCGGGCCAGGAGAGGACCCCGAGTGAGCAGTACGGACCTTCAGCAGGTCAAGAAGCACCTCCTCGAAGCAGGCCTGGAGGTGTACCGCACCCGTGAGGCCGAGATTCAGGTCGCCGAGCGAGTGAGGCTCCACATCATGGACTCGGGGATCCGGGTCCGGATGCAGGAGGGCCTACGCGTGGTGTTCACCGCGCGCTCGCAGCGCTCCGACTATCCGAGCGTGGGGGCGGACGCCCTCTTCCAGCGCGTGCGGGAGACGGTGGGCGAGCAGGCCCTGGCTCGGGGCTACGCCGAAGAGGACGCGCAGACGGTCGAGGTCAAGGACCCGATGGACGACGCGCGCGTGCTCGATACCTGGCACGAGATCACGTATGCGAAGGCCGCGGAGGACGCTTCCACCGTGGTGGACGAGGTCCGCTGGGCGCTCGAGATCGACAAGTACGTCGCGCCCTGAACGCGCGCAGGAGAGACGACGGCCGAAAAACGCCGGCGAAAAAACGCCGGCCCAAAAAAACGCCGGCCCAAAAAACGAAGGGGCCGCGACGACGTCGCAGCCCCTTCTTCCTGTCCCCCCGAAACTGTCTTCAGGCTTCGACTTGTAGCTTCGAGACCTGCTCGGCCAGCGGACCCTTGGGGCCATCGCGCAGCTCGAACTGCACTTCTTGCCCCTCACGCAACGTGCGGAACCCCTCGCCATGAATCTGCGAGTAGTGCACGAATACGTCAGGTCCACTGTCCTGCCGGATGAAACCCCAGCCCTTGGCGTTGTTGAACCACTTGACGGTACCGACTGCCATCAACCCCTCCAATGTCCGCGACCCGCGGCCTCGCACCCGGCCAATAAACAGGTGCAACGAGCCTTGATGACTCGCTCGAGGAGAATGCAATCGACGCTGAAAATGCCCCGAACGGTCCCCCCCGAGGGCAGGCGAAATAGTAGGACTCCACGTGACCGAGTCAAGCGCTTTTGGCCCGCAAAAACAGGGTCGCGAGGGTGGTGCTGCACGGATTGCGAGGTCCCCGTCCGCCACGGTTGGACCAATCTGCTGAGAGAGTTCTCACCGTCCGCAACGGGGGATATCACTCGCTCTCGAAGACGATCCCGAGGCGCATCAGGGCGCGGCTCAGACGCGCCTCCGAGACGCCCTCCCGCACCAGCAACCCGCCTTGCGGTGCGTCCGCCACGAGGAGGCTCCGCAGCTCCGCGTCGTCCATGATCGCCTGCCTCGTCGCCTCGTCCTCGATGGGCAGCCAGGCGCTCGCGGGGACCCTCCGGATCTCGACGCGCGCGTGGGCCGCCGCCTCGATGGCGCGCTCGGCCGCGGGATCCAGCTCGGGCGCGGCGGCCTCGAGCCGGGCGCGGATCTCTTCCTTGGACAGCCCGGCCGACAGCGCGCGGGCCACCGCGGCCTCGTCCACCTTGAGCACGAGCCCGCCCGCGACCGGCAGCGCGTGGGCCGCCTTGGCCGCGTCCAGCACGTCGCCGGCGCGCGCGCCCCTCCCGACCCGGAGCCTCCCTCCCCCTTCCCAGCGCGACGGCTCGGGACCCGGATCGGCGCCGCCCGCGATCCAGCGTCGCGCGCGACGGGAGAGCCGCACGACGGGCCTTCCGTCCACCTCGCCGACGTCGGCCGCGCCCAGCGCGGGGAGCGAGGCGGTCGCGATGAGGGTCACGATCTCGCCCGCCGACTCGCGGAACGCGCCGCGATGCCGTCCGTCCGCGCGCTCCAGCAGGCGCGGGGCGCCCAGGTTTCGAAGATCGCGCGCCGCCGCGCGACACACCTCCTCCACGGGGGCGAAGCGCTCCTCGGGCATCGCCTCGAGCAGCTCCACCAGGACCTCCCGCAGCCCCTTCGTCGGGGTCGGTGCGCTGGTGACGTCGTCCTTGGCTCGGTGGGCGTCGGGCTCGCGGCGCGCCTCGTCCCAGGCGGTGCCCTCGCGCCAGACCCGGAAGAGCACCGCGCCGACCTCCCGCACCGGGCTGCGCTCCAGGCGCGCCCCCGCGTCGCGCGCGAGCGAGATCAGGAGCGCCGCGCTCTCCTCGCGGAGCCCCACCTGCGCCGCCACCGCGCTCAGGGCCGAGCGGCGCACCGCGCGCGAGCCACCGGGCAACTGACCGCGGGCGTCGAGCTCCGCGAGCAGCGCCAGGGCCTGCGGCGCCGGGTCGTCGCTCAGCGTGGCGCGCGAGGGGCTCAGATCCTCGTCCTCGGCCACCTTGGCGAGCAGCTCCTTGCGCCGCGCGCGCTCCGCCGTCCGGCGCGACGCCCCGACCGTCTCGGCCACCTCGCGGGGCACGGCCCAGAGCCCGCGCGCCCGCGGCAGGAGCAGCCCGCGGATGAAGAGCTGGTGCGAGGCCGAGCGGGTGGGCAGCACCGCGCCACCGGCGATCTGGACGCGCGTCGGCGAGCCCTCGAGCGCGAGCAGCTCATCCGTCTCGAGCTGGCCGCCGCGCGCCTCGACCGCCTCGAGCAGGCGGCGCTGCTTGGGCGAGATGGCGCGGACGAGCTCCGCGCGCGGGCCAGGCGCCTCGAGCTGCTCGAGCAGGTCGCCGAGCCAGAGCGGCGCGGGCCCCACGGGCTGGCGTCCGAGGAGCTGCGTGCCGAGCTGGATCGCGACCTCGTCGGGCTGCATCGCCAGGAGCGCGCGCGCCGAGGTCCGATCCTCCCCGCTCGCCGGCGCGAGCTGCACCCGATATGCGCTGGGCATCGCCACCCGCGACGCGTCCTCCGGGTCCTCGAACACCACGTCCTGCTCGATCAGCGGGAGCAGGCCCCCGCCTAGCTCGCGCCGATCGGCGCCCTCCCCGTGCTCCATCAGGTAGCGGCAGGCCTTGCGCGCCGGCCCGGGGAGCTCGTCCAGGCGCACGACGCGGACCCAGTCGGCGAGCTGACGCGCGGCCTGCTCGGCGGGCGCGAGGCGCTTGCGCTCGTCGAGCACGACGCCGCGGCGGCGACAGAGCCGCTCGAAGCGCTTTGGGTCCATCGCCGCGAGCACGGAGGAGAGGCGCATGGGCGCGGCATGACGGAGCGGGGCCCGCGGCGCAACTTGCAGCGCCGTCGGGCCTTTCGTACATGAGAGGGTCGAACCAGGAGGTCTCCGATGCTCGAGCAGCTCACCGAAGCGCTTTCGAAGAAGAAGAACCGCGATCTGGCGATGCTGGCCGTCGGCACGGCCGGCTTCATGGGCGGCGCCAAGCTCGGCGCGCTCTCCATTGCGGCGCGCGGGCTGGTCGGGCTCGAGGAGGAGTGGCGCAAGGCCCACCCCGACTTCGACGGAGACCTGATGGACCGCTGGGACCGGGCCATCGCCTTCTACGACGAGACGCACCAGGACCCGACCAACCGCCTGCTCCACACCATCGGCATCCCGATGATCGTGGGCGGCGCGCTCGGCATGCTGGCCGCGCCGCGCTGGACGCCGCCGTGGTGGATGGCGAACGGGAGCTGGACGGCGGGCTGGGTCCTGAACTTCGTCGGTCACGGCTACTTCGAGAAGGGCGCGCCCGCGTTCGCCGACGATCCGCTCAGCTTCGTCGCGGGGCCGGTGTGGGACTTCGTCCGCATCAAGGACAAGCTCATGGGCAAGGCGCGCGGCCCGGTCGACGCTCCGCCCCCCACCCCGGTGGCCGCCGCCGCGTGAGCGCGAGCGACGCGACGCCCGAGGCGACACGGCCCGAGCCCGCGGCCCCCGAGTGGGACGCGCCGCTCGCCGAGGTCCCGCTGCTCTGGCTCGATCTCGAGATGACGGGCGTCGATCCGGAGACGGATCACATCTGCGAGGTGGCCGCGCTGCGGGTGCAGGGCGGCGAGGAGACGGAGCGCCTGGTCACGCTGGTGAAGCCGCCGGTGCCGGTCGGCGCGTCGGAGGCGATCCACCACATCTCGGACGACGCCCTCGCCGACGCGCCGACGCTCGAGACCCTGCGCGCGCCGCTGGACAGGCTGCTCGAGGGCGCGATCGTGGTCGGGCACACCATCGGGTTCGATCTGAAGTTCCTGCGCGCCGCGGCCGCGCGCGGCTGGCTCGACCCGCCGCCCACGCACGCGCTGGACACCCGGCTCCTGGCGCGGCGGGCCTGGCACCGCCCGAGCTACGGGCTGCGCGCGCTGGCCGAGGAGCACGCGCTCCCGCTGCCGACCCACCGCGCCGAGCCGGACGCCATCGCGGCGGGCAAGCTGCTCGAGGTGGTCGCGCGGGAGCTCCACGCGTCGACCGCGCGCCAGCTCTGGCAGTCCCAGCGCCGCGGCGACCCGATCCGCTTCCGCGACGACGTCGAGGCCATCCTGCGCCGCGCGCGGGACGAGGGCCGCGCGGTGCGCGTGGCCTACCGGGTGCCGGGCCGCGACCCCTTCATCGACACGCTCGAGCCCTGGGCCATCGAGGGCCCGCGCGTCGAGGGGCGCCTGCACGAGCGAGACGTGCGCAAGATCCTGCGTGGGGACCGCCTGCTCTGGGCCGAGCCGACCGAGCAGCGCTTCAGCGTGCCGGAGGGGTTCGTCTCCTCATGTCCGTGAGCCGGCTCCTGCTCGCGCTCCTGCTGGCGCGACTGCTGGTGGCGTGCGGCGGCGCGCGACCGACGCCGACACGGGCCGATCCCGAGGCGAGCAGCGCGGCCGCCGCCGACGCGTGGTCGAGGCTCGCGCCCGAGCGCGCGCTCACGCTCGCCGAGGAGGCCATCGCCCAGGGCGGCGGCGACGACGCGAGAGAGATCGCCGCCCGCGCGGCCCTCGCCACGGGGGAGCCCGACCGCGCGGTGCGCGCGCTCGCCGGCGTCGGCGACGACGCGCTGCTCCGCCTCCGCGCCGCGGCGCAGATCGCCGCCGACGACCGCGAGGGAGCCATCGCCACCCTCGAGGCGGCCGCGCGTCGCGCGAGGGTCGAGGACCCCTGGGCGAGCGCGGTGCTCCCCGCCCTGCGCGCCGCGCGCGCCCCCTACGGAATCGAGGGCGACGACGCGACCCTGCCCCTGCTCGACCTGCCGCTGCCCGCCATCGCCGTCCGGGTGGACACCGTGGAGACGCTCGCCGTGCTCGGCACGGGCGCACACTTCGCGGTGCTCGACCCCTCCATCCGCAACGCGCCCGGCGCGATCGACGAGCTCGGCCTGGGGGCGCTGCGGGTCCGCTCGGTGCCTCACGTGGTGCGCTCGCTCGAGCCGCTCTCGGCCGCGCTGGGGCGACCGATCGGCATGGTGATCGGGGCCGACCTGCTCTTGCGGCTCGCGGCCGTGATCGACGGACCCGCGGGGCGCGTGCGCCTGCACGCCAGCCCGCCGCCCTCCACCGAGGGCACGGGCGCGGGGCTGCTGCCCCTCAGCGGGAGCTTCCTCGCGGTGGAGGCCCAGCTCGACGGCGCGCCCGCGTGGCTGACCCTCGACACCGCGGGCCTCTTCCCGCTCGCGCTGACCCCGAGCGCCAGCGACGCGCTCGAAGGCTGGCGCGAGACCGACGGCGTGGAGCTGGTGTTGCTCGACGTCCGGATCGGCGCGCTCGAGGTCCGGGAGCTCCCGGCCATCCGCGGCCTGCTCGACGACGGGCACGCGCGCGCGATCGGGGCGCCCGTGTCGGGGAGCCTCGGCTGGGGCCTGCTCGGGCAGCTCGTGATCGCCTTCGATCCGCGCGCCCGCCGGATCCGGTTCGACGGCTCTCATTTCGAGGAATCCGGCGCCGATCCGTGACGTACCCTTTTCTGGAACCCGCGCCGCCGCGCGTTGTCCACGGACCACTGACATGCATCGCGACCCCTTCACCACCCTCGGCATCTCCTACGACGCGACCTTGGTGGAGGCTCGACAGGCCTATCGCCGCCTGGCCCTCGCCCATCACCCGGACCTGAACCCGGGCGACCCGATGGCGCCCGAGCGCTTCAAGGCGGTGCTCCGCGCGTACCGCGCCATCGCGAGCGGCGCGGCGCGGAAGAGAGGCGCGCCGAGCACGCCGCCGCCCGGGCCGCGCCCGGATCGCTACGGCTGCGGCCGCTGCGGCGACTCGTTCCCCTTCCCGGAGCAGTGCCCGCGCTGCGATGTGGCGCTCTGCGATCGCACGGCCGGCCGCCCGGTGGCGGAGGAGGACCCGCGGGTGCGCGCGCTCGAGCTCCAGCTCGACGCGAGGCCGACCAGCTTCGATCCCCCCTGGGAGGAGCGGCTGCCGATCCCGGCGATCCTGGTCATGAGCTGCCTCTCGGCGTCACTCGTCGTCTTCCAGCTGGGCGTGACCGGCGTGGCCCTCCTGTTCGCGGGCTTCGCCATCTACGTCGCCGCGGTGGAGGCCCACCGCAGGGCGCTCGAGCACCAGTCGGCCCGAGCCTGACCTGGGTCAGGGCGCGAGCCGGGTGACCGTCCAGCCGTCTCCCGATCGCTCGTACCGGAAGCGGTCGTGGAGGCGCGCTTCGCCGTTGATCCAGCGCTCGATGGCGACGGGGACCACGCGGTAGCCGCCCCAGTGCGGAGGCCGCGGCACGTCTTCGCCCTCGTGGCGGGCGGTCACCTCTGCGAGGCGCGCGAGCAAGACCTCCCGGCCGGGGATCACGCGGCTCTGGTCACTCGCCCATGCGCCGAGCTGACTCCCACGCGGGCGCGAGGCGAAGTACGCGTCGCTCCGCGCGGCGCTCGCGCGCTCCACCGTGCCCTCGATCCGCCACTGCTCGTCGATCTCCGCCCAGTGGACGCAGATCGACGCGCGCGGGTTCGCGTCCAGCTCCCGCGCCTTTCGGCTCTCGTAGTTCGTGTAGACGAAGAACCCGTCCTCGCCGACCTCCTTGACCAGCACGTAGCGCGCGGAGGGCACGCCGTCGCTCGTCGCGGTGGCGAGCACCGCCTTGGTCCCGTCGAAGAGGGCCCCCGCGTCGACGGCGGCGGCGCGGCGTTCGAGGAAGAGCGCGATCGGGTCCATGTCGCTGCTCTAGAGCGAGCGACGCCCCGACACCACCCGAAACCGAGGCCGCGCCGCTGACCGAGCCCGCGCCTGGACCCGGCCGAGCGATGGGTGTCGGATAGGCGAACCGAGACGGAAGCGGACGGACGCCGACGTGAAGCGGCAGCGGGAGCGGCGGCCGGCGGATGTGGATGCGGCAGCGGGGGCGGATGCGGCGGCGGGAACGGGAGCGGGGTCGGGAGCGGGAGTGGGAGCGGGAGCGGGGGCGGGAGCGGGGGCGGGAGCGGGAGCGGGAGCGGGAGCGGGAGCGGGAGCGGGAACGGGAGCGGGAACGGGAGCGGGTGCGGATGCGGCAACGGGTGCGGCAACGGGTGCGGATGCGGCAGCGGGTGCGGATGCGGCAGCGGATGCGGATGCGGCGGCGGGAGCGGGGTCGGGAGCGGGGTCGGGAGCGGACTCGGGAGCGGACTCGGGATCGGGAGCGGGACCGGGAGCGGGATCGGGAGCGGGAGCGGGACCGGGACCGGGATCGGGATCGGGACCGGGATCGGGAGCGGGATCGGGATCGGGATCGGGATCGGGAGCGGGACCGGGGTGGGCGGCGGGTCGGACGCGGCAGCGGCACAGGGTCGGGATCGGAATCGGGATCGGGGTCGGGATCGGGACCGGGATCGGGAGCGGGATCGGGATCGGGAGCGGGATCGGGACCGGGGTGGGCGGCGGGTCGGACGCGGCAGCGGCACAGGGTCGGGATCGGGGTCGGGATCGGGCGCGGAGATTGTCCCCGCTAGAACACAGGCCCGAGCGCACGGGACGGTGCTCGCAGGCGGATTCCGAGGTCGCTCGGTCGCGCGCGGCGCTTGCTCCGGGGATGGCCCCGCACCCCCCACAATGGCACCTCCGCGCGCGATGCAAACGGAACGACGGTTTGCATCACACACGGAGGCGCCGGGGAGGGGGTGACATGACCATCCCCTACGCAAGCACCGCACTCGACCTCATGATGAACCTCCTGCCGCACGTCCACGCGCTGGTGGTCGAGGTCCGGGTGCACGACAAG
>JAVJQK010000047.1 GCA_040218145.1 Sandaracinaceae bacterium
CGCTGCCGCTGCCGCTGCCGCTGCCGCTGCCGCTGCCGCTGCCGCTGCCGCTGCCGCTGCCGCTGCCGCTGCCGCTGCCGCTGCCGCTGCCGCTGCCGCTGCCGCTGCCGCTGCCGCTGCCGCTGCCGCTGCCGCTTCCGCTGCCGCTGCCGCTGCCGCTGCCGCTGCCGCTGCCGCTGCCGCTGCCGCTGGCGCGCCCGCTGCCGCTCCTGCCCCCGCTCCTGCCCTCGCTCCCTCCAACCCGGACCCGAGCGGACGAGGCACGGGCCGCGTCGAGCGAGCTGATGGATCGCGGATCAGCGACGCGTGACTGTCGCCGCCGGGCAAGTCTTCGCAGCATGGCCGGCGGGAGGTGGTCGCTCCGCCGCCACCCCCTCGGGCCAGCCCTGGTCGCCCGCCCGCGGCTCGCGGTATCGTATCCGCGGTCGCGCCAGCGGCCGGGGAGGGTGACATGACGGAAACCGCGGAGGTCCCGAACCAGCTGGACGTGTTGGTGGTGGACGACGACCCGGCGATGCGGGAGCTGCTCGCCGAGATCGTGCACCGCGAGGGGCACCAGGCCATCAGCGCGGAGTCCGCGGAGGCGGCGCTGGAGATGCTCCCGGTCTGGACGTTTCAGGTCGCCTTCCTCGACCACAACCTCCCAGGCATGGAGGGGCTCCTGCTCGGCGAGTATCTGCGGCGCAGCAACCCGGACATGCTCATCGCGCTCGTCACGGGCTCGGACGACCGGCGGGTGGAGAAGCGCACGAAGGAGCTCCGGCTGACCTTCATCGAGAAGCCGTTCGACAACGCGCAGATCCACCGGGTGCTCGAGGCCTATCTGGAGCTGGCGGCGGAGCGGGCCGAGACGAGGCAGGCCGCCGACGGTGAGGACTTCGAGCCGCCGATCGGGCGCTTCGCCGAGGTCCTGCCCGACAGCTTCGCCATCCCCAAGGTCCCCGGCCGCATCACGGACCGGCTCGTCTCGACGGTGCAAAGAAGCCTGCACAACCTGCGGAGCATCAGCCGCTACAACGAGCGAGACCGGGTGGTCGCGCTGAGCGGGCTGCTCACGGCGCGGGTGCTCGGGGTCGACATGCCGCGCGCGTCGAACGGCAACACGCTCTTCGAGGAGTACGACCGGCTCATGGAGACCCACGGGCGGCGCACCGAGTTCACCTGCTGACGTCAGTAGATCGGGCGGCGCCGGGTCGAGAACCACGTGCGGTACTCGCGCATCCGGGCGCGGTGCTCGGCCGGGGCGTGCCGCCGGCAGCTCTGCATCTCGGGGCTCCCCTCGGGCGCGGCCCAGCGGATCTCGATGCAGTCGTTCGGGTTGTAGGACATCTCGAAGCCGCGCGCGCGCGCGATGACGTCGGCGAGCGTGAGCTGCTGGCTCTGCCCGTCGCTGCGCACGTACTGGAAGGTGCGGCTCCGCAGCGTCTCTTGCTGACGAGCGCGGACCCGCTCGACCGCCGCGTCGACGTCCGCCGCGTCTCCATCCGACAGGCCGAAGCGCTCAGGGTTGCGGCGCACGACCTCGGGGAAGCCGGTGACCGTGTCCATCGCGATGAGGAGCCGCATGTCGCGCGAAGGCGTGGAGTACTCCTCCCACGGCCCGCCCGTCTGGAAGATGGCGCCGCCCTCGGGCATCTCCATCGTCCGCCTGCCGTTGTCGCGGACCCAGCGCTCGCCATTGTCGACGCTCACGACCCGGCGCGCGATGGACTCGTCGAGCGCGTCGATGAGCGAGATCTGGACCTGGATCGGGTCCAGCGGGCGCGGGTTGATCAGGCCCTCCATGCGCTCGTAGAACTCGTCGGTGGTGCCCGCGTACTGCTCGAGCGAGTACGGGGTGTAGCCAGCGCGGGCCGTGATCTCCTCGTTGGCCAGGGCGGTGTAGGACTGCTCGCGCCGGTCGTAGACGATGGGGCGCCAGCCCTTGAAGCCGGCCCCGACGTGGGTGGTGTCGGGGTGGAAGAGGAACGAGCCGCGCCAGAAGCGGCGACGCCCGACCGTGCCGTCCGGCTGCGCGTCGGCGCCGACCAGGATGCCGTACTCGTCGCTCCCTTGCGGGAGCCAGCGGGCGACCACGAGCAGGTGCCCATACGGGTCGGCGAACACGGTGCCGGGCCGGAGGGCCTCGCGCGTCATCGGCACCGGGTAGAGCGCGGTCTGCGAGTCCTCGGGGTGCGTGCGGCCGCTCGCGCTGTGCACGCCGCGCTTGACCTGGGTGACGATGAAGGCGCGGAAGGCCTCCACCGCGTCCACCTGCTCGTGCGCCCACTGGGGCGTGCGGATCGTCTCCTCGCAGGTGGGCAGGTTGCCGTGCCGGCCGCGGGTGCAGACTCGGTAGGCGAAGGGCAGCCGCAGCTTCCACGCGAAGTAGGTGCGCAGGAAGTACGGCAGATCGGCGCAGTCGGGGCGCAGCGGGATGCGCTCCTCCTCGCCCTGAGAGAAGTGATCGAACAGCAGGTTGCGGTCGCGATCCAGGAGGAGCACCGAGAGGTTCGGCCAGGTCAGCTCCTCGTCCACGGGGTAGTCGAACAGCCGCTCGACGAACGCGCTGAAGAGCGCCTCGGTGTCCGCCTCCCATCGGAAACGCGGCTCCCAGACCACCTCCGGGTGCACGGTCTCGGGCTGCGCGGGGTAGGGCGTCACGGTGATGCGCTCGCACGCCGCGACGTTGGGGCCGTCGCCGAGCACCGCCGTCCAGCGCCCCGCTTCGGGCGCGTCGATCTGCGCCCAGTACGTGAAGGGCGGGCCTCCCAGGCGATGAAGCTCCGGAGCGCGCCGACGGCCGCTCGGGTCGATGAGGGCGAGCTCCACCGGGCCGAGCTCCTCCGTCGCGGTGACCATCACGCGCATCGGCTGGCCGGGGTGCGGCCGCTCGGGCGAGCGGAAGATGCGCACCGCGAGGCTGTCGTCGCACGCGCTCGCCTCGGGGACCACCACCGGCGCCGCCGCGCGCGGGCTGGCCACGCCGATCAGCTCCGGGCCGATCTGCTGGCCGATCACGACGGCCTCCGTGACGCGCTCGAGGAAGCTCCCGCGGCTGCTGCCGTCGCCGAGGCTCAGGTCGCTCACGGCGACGCGGTCGACGCGCCGCAGGATCTCTTGCTCTCCTTCGCACGGCTCGACGTACTCGCTGAAGGCGTGGATGGCGTAGGGTCGCTCGGCCTCGTCACGGCCCAGGTACACCATGATGTGACCGGGGAAGTGCAGCAGCACGACGCCGCGACGGGCCGCCGCGTCGAGGAGGCGGAGGCGGTCGCCGTCGTCCTCGACGCCCTCGAACGAGATCGTGTAGGTGCCGCTGTGCGCCTGCCGGCCGCTGTGCCGGGGCAGCTCCAGGCCGAAGGTGGCGAGCACGTCCATGACGAAGCGGGAGCAGTCGAGGCCGCCGGCGTGGCCGCCCCAGCCGTAGGGGCGTCCGAGGTGGCTGAACGCCTCCTCGAGGAACGCCCGGCGGGTCAGGGGGCGGGTGGCGTCCCGGAGGCTCGCCGCCGGCGCGCGGTGCACGCCGCGCTCGTCCGCGAAGAGGACCCGGCTCGTGTCCTCGGGATCGCGCGGCAGGAGCGCGCCGTGCTCGGCCGAGAGCTCCGCGCCGTCCTCGGCCGCGAGCGTCACCCCGGCCGCGACCTGCATCGGCGCGCCGTGGAGCACCGCGTGCAGGATCGCTCCGTCGACCGGGGCCGAGAGCGGGGCGTCCTCCGCGAGCCACCCGAGCGCGTAGCGGGTGCGCGCGAGCGACATGCCGTTCGGCCATCGCACGAGGATCTGCACGGGCTCCTGCGGACGCACCGTGGAGCAGTTGTTGCGGTCGAAGTCCGGGTCGACCGGCACCTTGAACAGGCCGTCCACGCGCGGCCCGCAGCGCAGCGAGGTCTCGGCGAGCGCGATCCGCACGACGGGCTGGGCCGCGACCGGGCGGTCCGCGAAGGTCTCCGGGTCGACCCGCGCCCCCGCCGCGTCGACGTAGTCACCCGCCGCGAGCTTCTCTCGCATGTAGGTCAGCCGCTCCTGGACCTCCCGGTTCAGCCGCGCCGCGTCCGGCGCGCGCTCGAGCGACGCGCGGTCGATCGGCAGCCCGTTGTCGGCGTCGCCCGTCAGCGCGCGGTTGTGAGCCGCGATCTGGACGGGCGTCATCAGCGGCGCGTCGAGCCCCTCCCCGGCGCGCTCGAGCCAGTAGGCGAGCGAGCGGTGACGCTCGGTCACGTGGGGCAGGGGATCGGGCGCCGGCGCGGTGCTCGGGCAGCTCCGCGCCTCCGCGCCCTCGGAGGCCTCCTGGGTCGGCGTCTGCGCGCCGTCCGTGGCGCCGCCGCTGCACGCGCCGAGCAGCAGGGCGAGCCAGAGGAGGGGGGATGAGATGCGCGGGTTCACGGTCGCTGAAAGGATAATGTCGCTGAAAGGATAACCAGGGGCCGAGCCGGCCGCAGGTTCCTTGCGCGTCAACGCGTACCGCGTCGCGGCGCATTCCGGGCGCCCCTAGGACTACTTGGTCTCATTTACGACGGCCCTCGCTCGTTCAGCGGCTCCGGGCGCGTCGCTCCTCCTCGAAGGGGCTGAAAGCCCCTCCTTCATCGTCGCGGCGCGCCCGAAACCACTATCCGTCGCGATCATCCGCCGACATGTGACCAAGTAGTCCTATCGCGTGCCTCGGTTGAAGGGGCCGACGTTCGGGCCCGCGGGCCCGGCCAGATCCGTGATCCGGCACCCGGCCGCGTCGATGCTCACGTCCGCCACCCGCCAGAACCGCCCGCCCGTGCGCTCGTTCAGCGTGACCGGGCCGAGGGTCTGGCGCGGCGTGGTGTCCGAGCCGCCGCAGTAGATCCGGACCGTGATCGCGTGCGGCCCGCCGCCCGAGAAGCTGTGCACGCCCACCCGGTAGGTGCCCGGCGCAGGGCGGAGGATGTTGATGTTCTCCGGCCCACGCCCGTTGGTGTCGTCGATGTCCAGGCGGGGGTTGTCGTCCGTGCCCGGGCCACCCCAGTCGGGGCCGCCGCGGATGCAGTTGCCGTAGTAGCAGTCGTCGGTGGTGTTCCACTGCGTCCCGCCCGGGCGCATCAGGTGCAGATCCATGTCGGTGGAGTCGGTGTCCCAGAACATCTCCACCCGGAGGCCGTCGACGTTGCCCGCCTCGACGCGCACGGTGCACATGCCCGTGAGCCCGTCGTCGTCGGTGGCGGTCACGGTCAGCTCGTAGACCCCCGCGATGTCCGGGGTGAAGGTCGTCATCGGCGCGTTGGCCGGGCTCGGCGCCGTGGCGCCGGATCCGCCCGGGGTGCTCGTCAGGCGCCAGCGCCAGCTGACCACCGTGCCGTCGTCCACCGCGCTGACGCTGATGGGCGTCGGGCGCAGCGGCTCGGTCATCACCATGCCCGGGCAGGTGAGGGTGGGCGGCGACGGCGTGGCCGTGACGTCGACCTCGCACGAGGCGCTCAGCCCCTCCACGTCCGTGGCCGTGAAGCGGAGGGTGTAGGCGCCGACGCGGTCCGGGGTGATCGTGGTGGCGTCGGCGTCGGCGGGCGTCGGCTCGGCGCTCGAGGAGGCGGGCCGCCGGATCACCTCCCAGCGGCGCGTGCGGATGCCGAGATCGTCGGTCGCGGTGGCGTTCAGTCGGATCGGCTGGCGCGTCGGGCCCGTCGCGTCCGCGGGGCAGACCACCTCGGGGGGCCCGGTCACGAGCACGCCGACCTCGCAGGAGTCGGTGGCCATGTCGGGGTCCGTCACCGTCAGGCGGAGCACGTAGCTGCCGCGCGTGCGGGACCGGAATTCGAGCACCGGGCCGTCGACGCCGGTGAGCATCGGCGAGGCGCCGGGCGGCATCGAGACCACGTCCCACTGGAACGAGACGACGAAGTCGTCGTCGAAGCCGTCGCCGAGCAGGACGATCGGCTCGTCGATGAGCGTCTGCTGCATCCCGTCGGGGCAGATGGCGACCGGCGGGCCGACGACCGCGTTGACCGTCACCTCGCACGTCGCGGTGCGCCCGCCGCCGTCGCGGGCCTCGAACTGGAGCCGGTAGGCGCCCTCGAGATCGGGCGTGAGGGTCGCGTTGAACGGCCCGTCCACCATGAAGCGCGGCATGCTGGCCCGAGGCGCTTCCAGGAGCGTCCACTGACTGAAGGTGACGCCGTCCTCGCTCTCGGCCGACGCCTCGACGGTGAGCGCTCGTCGCGGCGTGGTGAACTGCTCGCGCGCGCCGCAGTCGACGATGAGCCCGCCCATGCCGGAGTCGACGCCCGAGTCCACGCCGGAGTCGCGGCCCCCGTCGCCGGGAGGCGGGGCGCCTCCGTCGTCGCGCGGCGAGACCGAGAGCGTGGTTCGGGTCCCGCACCCTCCGAGAGCGAGCGCGACGCAAGCAAAGCAGATGATCGTGCGCATCAGGGCCTGACCTCCGGGCGCGAGCATAGCCCTCGCGTCGGGATCGTGCTCGTTTCCACCGGAACCCTGGAGCCTATACAGTCATCCGATGGGGCATCCCCGCATACCCGCCACGACGTCGGCCGAGGCCACCCTCGACGCGCTCGCCGATCCGGTGCTGGTGCGCGGGCCCGATGGCAAGGTGCTCTACGTGAACGCGGCCGCGGCGACCCTCCTCAGCGAGGCGGCCGAGGCGCTGGTCGGGCGCGAGGCGTCCGCGCTGGTCCCGGAGCGCCTGCGACAGATCGACGGACGCCCCTTCTTCGAGTGGTTGGCGGAGCGCTACCGGACCACGGGACGCCCGGTGCGAGTGCCGCTCCTGCGCCACGACGGGGTGGAGATTCACCAGATCGTCCGCGTCTCCACCACGACCATCGCGCCCGATCGGGTCGCCGTCGTGGCCGTGCTGAGGCCTCCCACCGAGGACGTGGATCTGGCGAGCGATCCCCTGCAACTCTCGCAAGGGGAGCACCCGACCCCCGAGAGCTCGTACCAGAAGGTCTTCGACGCGGTGCCGGTCGGGGTGCTGCACTTCGACGCCAAGGGGCGGGTCACCGACTGCAACGAGGTGTTCCTCGAGCAGCTCGGATCCACGCGCGAGCGGATCCTCGGGCTCGACATGCTGACCCTGCCCAACAAGGGCGTGGCGGCGGCGGTGCGCGAGGCGACCGAGGGGCGCGAGGGCTACTTCGAAGGCGAGTACACCTCGGTGACCGGAGGTCGCAGCCGCTTCTACCGTGCGCTCTTCAGCCCCATCATGCGCGAAGGCCGCGTGGAGGGCGGCGTCGGGGTGGTCGACGACGTCACGGACCGGCGCGAGATCGAGGCGCGGCTCGCGCGCGGAGAGCGCATGGCGTCGCTCGGGCGCCTGGCCGCGGGCGTGGTGCACGAGATCAACAACCCGCTCGCCTACGTGCGGACCAGCCTCGAGCTGGCGCGGCGCGAGATCACGCGCTTCCAGGAGAACGGGGATCACGCGCACCTCGAGCGGGTCCTCGAGACCGTGGCGCACGCGGAGGACGGCGTGGAGCGCGTGCGGATCATCGCGAGCGACCTGAAGACCTTCTCCCGCGGCGACGAGGGCAGCTGGCTGCTCGTCGACATCGGGCGCGTGGCGCAGAGCGCGATCAACCTCGCCCACAACGAGATCCGGCACCGCGCGGAGCTCTCCGTGGACATCGAGCCCGCGCTGCCGCGAGTCCTCGGGAGCGAGAC
This sequence comes from Sandaracinaceae bacterium, assembly GCA_040218145.1. Lineage (GTDB taxonomy): Bacteria > Myxococcota_A > Polyangia > Polyangiales > Sandaracinaceae > JAVJQK01. The sequence continues at coordinate 7,624 of JAVJQK010000047.1, forward strand.
CCGCTTCGTCCAGGTCCTCGTGAACCTCCTCGTCAACGCGGCGCACGCCATCGAGGAGAAGGGGGAGGGACGCGGTCGCATCGCGCTGCGCATGGGCCGCGAGGGCGGCGAGGTCTTCATCGAGGTCGAGGACACCGGCGCGGGCATCCCCGAGGGGCCGGTCGAGCGTATCTTCGAGCCGTTCTGGACGAGCAAGCCCAAGGGCGTCGGGACCGGTCTGGGCCTGTCGATCTGCCACGGGATCGTCACGAGCGCGGGCGGCGACATCCGGGTCGTGCGCTCGCGCCCGGGCGAGGGCACGCTGATCCGCGTGGAGCTGCCGGCGGCGGGCGCGAGCCCCGAGCCGTACGAGCCCGACCTGAGCGACACCGACCTCGACGCGCCCGCGGGGGCCGGCCGCATCTTGATCGTCGACGACGAGGTGAAGCTCGCGCAGACCCTCGCGCTCGCCCTCGGGGACGGCTTCGACGTCGTCGTGGCGGGCAGCGGCCGCGAGGCGCTCGACGTGCTCGCGGACGACCGCGACTGGGACCTCGTGCTCTGCGACCTGATGATGCCCGACGTGAGCGGCATGGACGTCTACGACGCCATCGTGGAGCAGATGCCGCAGCTGCTGCCCAAGCTCGTCTTCATGACGGGCGGCGCCTTCACGAGCCGCGCGCGCCAGTTCCTCAAGCGCCATCGACCCCGACGCCTCCAGAAGCCGTTCGCGCTCGACGAGGTCGAGCGGCTCCTCCGCGACTGACGAACGAGGCGCTCCGCCGCCGCGGGGAGGACCCGATCCTCGAGCCGTCACAAAGGCGTCGATCCCCGGCCCGTGGGGCTGGTATTCTCCCCGGTCCGAGCCCGGGGCGGTGCACCGGGGTGAGGACTTCGTGGGTCAGGGGACCCGTGGTCGGCAAAGCAAGAGGCGGAGACAACATGGCAGAGGACCTTCCCCGCGAGGGGGGCGCGCTGGACTCGGAGGCGGGCGATCAGCTGGCGGAGGCGCTCGCTGCGGCCGAGGCGGATCCGGAGAACGACGCGTGCTGGGATCGGCTGGAGGAGCTCGCCGAGCAGACGCAGCGACCGGACGAGGTCGGCGCGCTCTATCGCTCCGTTCTGGCGCAGGATCTGAGCCGTGACCTGGCGGAGTCGCTGGGGCAGCGCGCGGTGGGCTTCCACGAGCAGTGGTTCGCGGAGGACTCCCCCCACCTGGTGAGCGTGCTGTCGCGCGTGCTCGAGATCGATCCCGAGGCGGACTGGGCGCTGCAGCGCGTCACCGTGGTCCTCACGGTCGGCGAGCGCTGGTCCGAGCTGCTGGCCATCTACGACAGCTGCCTCGCCGCGGCCGGAGACGACGCGCGCCGCGAGCAGCTCCTCGACGAGGCCGCGCAGCTCGCGAAGGACTTCGCTGGCGCCCCCGATCGCGCCATCGACTACCTCACGCAGCTCCTCGCCCTCCGCCCCGGCGACGGGCAGCTGATCTCGAGCCTCGAGCGGCTCCTCGAGCGGCAGCAGCGCTGGGAGGAGCTCATCCATCTCTGGCGGCGCAGCACCGAGCAGGCCTCCGAGGCCGACGCGCTCGCCATGCGGCAGCGCATCGCGGCTTGCTATCTCGACAATCTCGGTGACGCCGCCGCGACCCTCGCCGAGGTCCGCGCGCTCCTCGAGGCCGAGGCCGACGAGGCGCCCAACCTGGCGCTGCTCGAGCGCGTCGTGGCGCTCGAGGACGCGACGCCCGACGTGCGACGCGGCGCGCTGGATCTGCTGCGCGAGCGCTACGAGGCCGCCGATCGCGCCGAGGACGTGATCCGCGTGCTCGGCGTGGCGCTGGGCTTCGCGCAGGGCGACGAGAAGCTCTCCCTGCACCGGGAGCTCGGCCGACGCGTCGCCGCGCGGGGGGAGTCCGCCGACGCGATGACCCACTGGGCGGCGGTGCTCGTCCAGGATCCGACCGCGGAGGACGCGCAGGAGCAGCTCGCGCACCTCGCCGCGCAGGCGGACGCGCACGAGGGCTACGCGCAGGCGCTCGTCGCCGCGGCCGACGCGGCCGAGCCCGGGCCCCGCCAGTACGCGCTCCTCGTCGAGGCGGGAGACGTGCGCGGCGGGCAGCTGTCGGACCAGGAGGGCGCCATCGCGCTCTACCAGCGGGTGCTCGCCGCCGACGCCCGCCCGCCGACCAAGCTCACCGTCGCGCGCCGCGTCGAGAAGCTGCTCGAGGAGGCGGAGCGCTACGCCGACCGGCTGGCCGTCCTCGAGGGGCTCGCGGAGCTCGAGACGGACCCGGTGGAGAGCCGCCGCGTCCTGGGGCAGTGCGCCCGCCTCGCCGATCGGCTCGGGGAGGGCGAGCGCGCGCTCGGCTTCTGGCAGCGCCGACTCGAGGCCGATGCGTCCGACCTCGAGGCGCTCGACGCGATGATCGAGCTGACCGAGCGCGAGGAGCGCTGGGACCTGCACGTGGACGCGCTCCGGCGCCGGGTGGGCGCCGACGTGCCCGCGCTTCAGCGCCGGCTCGATCTCGCGCGCATCGCCAACACGCAGGCGACCCGCCTCGAGCAGATCGGCGACGCGATCCAGACCTGGCATCAGATCCAGGAGGAGTTCGGCGAGGACGCCGAGACCGTCGACGCGCTCTTCGATCTCCTCGTGCGCGCCGAGCGCTTCGACGAGATCTATGCGCTGCTGGGGCGCGCCTCCGAGCGCGACGCGGCCCGCGCGGCCGAGGTCCTCGCCCGCGTCGGCGACGTCTGTCGGAGTCACCTCGGCCGGCTCGACGAGGCCGCGAAGGCCTACCACCGCGCCATCCAGCTCGTGCCCGGGCTCGAGCGCGCGCAGGAAGGGTTGCGTCATCTCCTCGACGTCGAGGAGGCCCGTGGATCCGCGGTGCGCGGCCTCGCCAGCGCCTATGAGCTGGCGGACGACTGGGAGCAGACGCTCGCCCTCCTCGAGCCGCGCCTCGAGTACGCGCTCGACGACGCGGGGCGCGTCGATCTGCTCCGCGAGGCGGCGCGCCTCCAGGAAGAGCGCGCCGAGCAACCCGCCGCGGCGTTCGACGCGATCCGACGCGCGCTCGGCTACGCCCCGGCTCATCCGGAGCTCGAGGCGGAGCTGCTCCGCCTGGCCATCGCCACCGAGCGCTGGTCGGAGGCCGCCGACGCGATCGGAGAGGCCGCCGCGGCGCTCTCCGAGACGCGAAAGGACCGCGCCGCCAGCCTGCGAAAGCAGCAGGCCCGCATCAGCGAGGAGCGGCTCGACAACGCGGAGGCCGCGCTCACCGCGTGGCTCGCCGCGCAGGCGCTCGTGCCGCATGACGCCGACGTGGCGGCGGAGGCCATCCGCGTGGGTGGCGCCGCGGGCGAGTGGAGCGGCGCCGCGCAGGCGCTCGTGACCTGCTCGGTCGCGCGCGAGGCGATGCAGGATGAGTTGCTCGCTTCCGTCGAGGCCAAGGCGGGCGAGGCGTCCGCGTTCGCCGCGCTCGCGGCCGGCACCGCGGCGGCGATCCCCGCCGCGGGCGAGGTCGACGCCGAGCTGGGTCGCGCGCTCGAGGCGAAGGTCGGCGCGTGGCTGCGCGATCAGGCCGAAGATCTCGAGGCGGCCGAGGCGGCGCTGCACCGGGCGCTCGCGCACGAGCCCCGGCACACGGGCACCCTCCGGGACCTGGCCCGGCTCCAGTGGCGCAGCCCGGGCCGCGCGCTGGTGGACACGCTCCTCAAGCTGGCGGACAACTTCCCGGACGATCTCGATCCGCTCCACGACGCCGCGCGCACCGCGCTCGACCCCGTGGCCGACGCGTCCCTCGCGGCCGGAATCCTCGACCGATTGCTCCGCGGCGCGCGCCGCCTCTGGGAGGGCACCGGCGAGGCGACGGGCGAGCGCCCGGCGGGTGAGATGGCCGTCTGGGCGCAGGACGAGCTCGTGCGGCTCTCGCTCGAGGCGGGCGACACCAAGAAGGCGGTGGACCTGCTCGTCGACGGCGCGCGCATGCCCGTCACACCCGAGGTCTCGCGCGAGATGCGCCGACGCGCGGGAGAGCTCTGCCGCGACCAGCTGGGCGATCAGGATCGGGCGCTTCGCCTGCTCCAGAGCGTGGTGGACGAGAGCGTCGAGGACGCCGAGGCGGTCAGTCAGCTAGGCGTGCTCCTCGAGGAGCGAGGCCGCTTCCCCGAGCTGCTCGCGCTTCGGCAGCGGCAGCTCGAGCTCGACCTCGAGCCCGAGACGCGCCTCGCGGTGCGGCTCGAGGTGTCCCGCGTGCTCGGCTTGATCGAGCAGCAGGGCGGGCGGATCGGCGCGCTCCGCGCCAACCTCGCCGAGCAGCCCGGGCACGAGGCGTCCGTGGAGGGCCTCGCCGAGATCCTGGCCGCCCGCGGTCGTCACGACGAGCTGGGCCAGCTCTACACCGCCCAGGCGGGCGAGGTCGAGCAGCAGGGCGACGCCACCCGCGCGGCGGACCTCTGGGCGCGCGCGGCGCAGATCCTGGAAGAGCCGCTGGGCGACATCGACGGAGCGCTCAAGGCCCACCGTCGCGTGGTCACGCTGGTGCCGTCGATCGCGTCGCTCGACGCGCTCGCGCGGCTGCACCTCTCGCGCAACGAGCCGGGCGTGGCGGCCGAGTGGCTCCAGCGTCGACACGAGGCCTCGGCCGAAGAGGAGCGCACCCCGGTCGCGCTGCGGCTGGCCGACGCGCACCTGGCGGCGGGCAACCGCGAGCAGGCCACGCGCGTGTTCGAGCGCGTCCTCGCGGCGGACCCGAGCGCGTCCGAGGCGCGGGCTCGCCTCGCGGACCTCTATCGCGCCGACGAGGCGTGGGAGCCGCTCGCGAAGCTCCTCGCCGAGGGGGCGCCGCACGAGCAGGACGAGGCGACGCGCCTGGCCTACGTGCGAGAGGCGGCGAAGCTGTACGAGGAGGAGCTCGAGCAGCCCGACCAGGCCATCCCGGTCCTCCAGATGGGCGTCGAGCTCGCGCCGGACGACCAGACCCTCAAGAGCAAGCTCGCGCTCGGGCTCCGCGTCGCGGGGCGCCTCGACGAGGCGCGCGAGATCCTGCAGACGCAGATCGAGGCCTACGGGCGTCGGCGCTCTCCCGAGCGCGCCGCGGTGCACTACCAGCTGGCTCAGGTCGCCCACGCGGGCGGGGATCTCGAGCAGGCGATGAGCGAGCTCGAGTCCGCGCGCAAGATGGACATGAGCCACCCCGGCATTCTCCGGATGGCCGGCCAGATGGCGCGCGAGGCGGGGCAGCGCGAGAAGGCCGAGAAGTCGTACCGCGCGCTCTTGCTCGTCGTGCGGCGCCAGGATCCGGGCGCGCCCGACGTCCAGGTCGGCGCCTCGGAGGTGCTCTACGAGCTGAGCTTGCTCGCCCACGACAACGAGGACGAGGCGCAGGCCAAGGAGCTCCTCGAGACGGCGCTGAGCACGGCCGCGCAGCACGACGCCGAGGCCGAGCGGCTGAAGAAGGACCTCGTCGCGCGTGGCGAGGTCGAGCTGGCCCTGACCACCATCGAGAAGCGGCTCGAGGCGGTCGACGCGCCGGAGTCCGAGGCGCGCATGCTCTCGCACAAGGCGCAGATCCTCGCCGAGCATCAGGACCGCAAGGACGAGGCGCTCGCCGCGATCCTCCAGGCGGTGGAGCTCGCGCCGGAGACGCCGCAGCTGCACCGGCGCGCGCGTGATCTGGCGCACGGCATGGGGCAGGTCTCCCGGTACGCCGAGCTGCTCGAGAACCTCGCGAACGGCGCCCGCCGGAAGAAGGACAGCCCCTTCGCGGCCAGCGTGCTGCTCCGCCTCGGGCGGGTGACCGAGGAGGACCTCGGCGACCTCGACGCGGCGAGCGAGCTCTACCAGCGGGTGGAGAAGCTCGGCGAGCGCGTGGTCGAGGCCTGGCAGTCGCTGGCGCGGGTGGCCGACGCCCGCGGAGACGGCGCGGAGGAGGTCCGCGTCCTGCGGAAGCTCGTCGACGCCGAAGACGCGAACGTGCCCAACGAGGCGCGCACCAAGGCGCTCTATCGCATCGCCGAGGTGCAGCTCGCGGGCGGCGACGTCGACGCGGGGCTCGACACGCTGAAGGGCGCGCTCGAGCGCGAGCCACGCTACGGACGGGCGGGGGTCATCCTGCAGGCGGCCGCGGCCCAGTCCCCCGAGCACGACGCGCTCCTCGCGTTGTACGAAGACGTCGCGCGCGCGTCCGGCGACCCGGCCATGGTGCTCGACTTCCTGGAGCGTCGCGCGGCGCGTCCGGGCGCGACGCTGGAGCACGTCCGTGAGGGCGTCGAGCGGGCCGACGCCATCGAGGCCCCGGAGCGGGCCGAGTCGCTCCTCGCTCAGGGCCTGGTCATCGCGCGCGAGTCCGAGGGCGGCTTGCGGGACGCCATCTGGGTGCCCATCGGCCTGGCCGAGCGCAGGCAGGCGGCCGGGGACGTCCCGAACGCCATCGCGCACATGCGGAGCGCGGCCGAGGTCGCCGACGGTGACCAGGCGTTCGAGCTCTGGATGAAGGTGGCCGACCTCGCCAGCCAGGACGGCGGCGATCTCCACCTCGCGGCGAGCACCTACCGTGAGCTGCTCGGCTCCGATCCCGGCAACCGCGCCCTGTGGGAGCCGCTCGCCGGGGTGTTCGCGAAGCTCGAGGACCGCGACGGCCTCGAGGAGGTCGTGGCCACGACGCTCGACGCGCTCCTGGACCCCAGCGACCGCAACGAGCTGCGCATGTTCTACGCCACGTTCCTGCTCGACGTGGAGAAGGCGCAGGACGAGGCGGTCGTCATCCTCACGAACGTGCTCGACGAGGATCCGGATCACGTCGAGGCGGCGCAGCGGCTGGCGGACATCTTCCAGTCGACCGGCGACGACGAGCGGCTGGTGGACCTGCTGCACCGGCAGCTCGACCGGGCGCGCGACCGACAAGACGTCGAGAACATCGTCGAGCTGAGCCTGCGCATGGGCAAGCTGCTCGAGGGGCACGACCCGTCCGGCGCGGTGGACCTCTACCGCGGCGGCCTGGACTGGGCGCCCCAGAGCGCGCCGCTGCTCACGGCGCTGCTCGCGCACTACGGCGAAGGGGCCGAGCCGCGAGAGCGCGCCGAGCTGATGGAGCGCCTGCTGGGCGTCTCCACCGGCGAGGAGGGCGCGCGGCTCGCCAACGCCCTGATGACCCTCTACCGCGAGCTCGACGACGAGTACGGCGTCGCGCGCGCGCTCGACCTCGGCTTCAAGGCGGCGCCTGGAGACGCGACCCTGCGGGCGCAGCTCGAGTCGTACTACCGCGAGCGCGAGGAGTGGGACCAGCTGGCGGAGACCATCTCCTACGACGCGCAGCACCGGGAGAGCGCGGAGGAGGCGCTGCCGCGCTTCCGTGAGGCGGCGGAGCTCTACCGCGAGAACCTGCAGAACCCGGCCAAGGCGGCCGAGGTGATGCGTGGCGCGCTCGAGAAGGCGCCGGAGGATCTCGGGCTGCTCGAGGCGCTGGTCGCCGACATGACGGCGGCGGGCCTCCACTCGGCCGCGGCCGAGGACGTGGCGAGCGCGCTCGAGCGCTTCGAGGAGGCCGGACCCGAGCGGGCGCACCTCCTCAGGCTCCGCGCGCGGCTCGAGCTCGCGGTGGGCAACGCCGCCCCGGCCGTGACGGACCTCGAGGAGGCGTACGGCATCGACCCGGCTGGCACGGCGCAAGACCTCGTCGCGGGGCTCGACCAGCTCCGCCGCGTCGCGGCCGAGACGGGCGACCCGGAGTCGGAGCGGGCGGCGACGCACCGCTTGGCGGCGGTGCTCGGCGAGGCCGGCAACCCGGAGCAGGGGCGCGACGTGCTCGCCGAGTGGGTGGAGCGAGATCCGCGCGACGGCGACGCGCTCCGTCAGCTCCGCGAGGTCGACGCGGCGGCCGAGCGCTGGGGCGACGTCGCCCGGCACGAGGCGCGGCTGCTGGAGGTCGAGGAGGGTGAGGCGCAGGTCCGGGCCGGGCTCGGGCTCCTCGACGCGTGCCGCAAGATCGAGGCGCCGGGGGAGGCCCGACCGGGCCTCGAGTACGCCCTGCATCACCAGCCCGAGTCGACGGAGCTCCGCGGCGCGCTGATGAGCCTCTACGAGGAGGTGGGCGCCAAGCGGGAGCTCGCCGAGATGGTGCTGCAGGACGCGCACGCGGCCGAGGAGCCGGAGGCGCGCTTCGAGCAGTTCCGGCGCGCCGGAGAGCTGCTGATCGAGATCGGGGAGGCGGAGGCGGCGCTCGAGCCGCTCGCGCAGGCCGCCGCGATCCAGCCCGAGGACCACGACCTGACCATCGCGCTGGCCGACGCCTACATGGGGAGCAACCGGCTCCAGGAGGCGGTGGAGCTGCTGCAGGAGGCCATCAACGGCTTCAAGCGGCGGCGCAGCCCGCACCTCGCGGCGATGCAGCTCCGCATGGCCCGCATCGCCGGCATCAGCGGTGACGCGGAGACCCAGAAGGAGTGGCTCAGCGTCGCGCTGGACGCGGACAAGAACAACGGGGACGTCGCGGCCGAGCTCGCGGAGCTGTCGATGGAGCTCGGGGACGACGACACGGCGCTCAAGGCGCTCCGGGTGGTGACGCTCCAGAAGACGCCGGGCCCGATGAGCAAGGCGCTGGCGTTCTTGCGGCAGGCCCAGATCGCGCATCGCCAGGGCGATCAGCAGAAGGCGGTGCTCTGGGCGCGGCGTGCGCGGCTCGAGGACGACTCGCTCAACGAGGCGCAGCAGTTCCTGGAGCAGATCGGCGAGTCGTGACGCGCGCGGCGGCCGTGACGTCACCGACGTGACGCTGCCGCCTGTTCACACTCCGGCCCACACGCGGATGAGCGGATGATGGGGCGGGCGTCGAGCGAGCTCAGGCTGCGGCGACCGCGCGCATCATGTGGGCGCGGTAGCTCATCCGAGCGGCGAAGAATCGAATCAGGCTCTTCATGGCTTTCTCCATCGTGGGCTGAGGTGGTGCAGACGCTGTGCCACCCACCGCCGGGCCCGATTGCCCCTCTCGGTCAGGGACGGGACGGTTCGGGTGCGGCATTCTGGCGACACGCGTGCGCATGGGGCGACACGGTGGCAAACGTGCACGGTGACGTTGAAGCTGAACGGGCTGGGAGCGGTGCTCGAGGACATCCGGGCCTTCGTGCAGGAGCGGGACTGGGAGCGTTTCCACGACCCCAAGAACCTCGCGATGGCGGTGGTGAGTGAAGCGGGCGAGCTGGCCGCCGAGCTCCGATGGGTCGACAGCGCCGACGCCGACGAGTTCTGTCGAAACGCGGAGAACGCCCCGCGCATCGCGGACGAGGCGGCCGACGTGGCGATCTGCCTGCTGATGTTCTGCGACCGGGCCGGCGTCGACCTGCGCGAGGCGATGGTGCAGAAGCTCGCGAAGAACCGGGCGAAGTACCCCGTCTCGGCCGTCGCTCAGGACGACGACTGATCGCCGGCGCGCTCCGGCGCCTCGGCCACGAGCCAGACCGCGCCCTCCGAGGGCTCGATGCCCGCGCCGTGACGCTCCGCCCAGACGCGCGTGAACGCGGCGCCGAAGAAGAAGACCTGAGCGCTGTAGTACGTCCAGAGCAGCACCGCGACGAGCGAGCCCGCCGCCCCGTACGTGGAGCTGGTGGTCTTGGTGCCCAGGTACCACCCGACCGCGGCCGCGCCCGCGCTGAAGAGCACCGAGGTCACCACCGCGCCGACGCCGACGTCGCGCCAGCCGACCTCCACCGCGGGCAGCACCTTGAAGCACGCGGCGCAGAGGGCGGTCAGGACCAGGAACGACACGCCGAGCTCCATTGCCTTCCACGCGCCGCCGAGGTCGAGCGCGAGCCAGTCCGACGCCGCGTGCAGCCCGGCCTTGACCAGCACCGTGGCGGCCACGCAGAGCACGACGAAGAGGACCATGGTCAGCGCGCTCAGCCGCTTGCGCGCCTGCTTCAGCGCCTTCTTCGACAGCCCCTTGGCGGACACCTCCTGCACACCCCAGAGGTGGTTGAGCGAGTAGCGCAGCTGCGCGAACAGGCGGTGCGACGCGTAGAGCAGGAGCACGCCGCCGGCCACGCTCGCGAAGGGGCCGTGGCCGCTCTCCGAGAGCCGCTCGAGCAGCTCCTGGAGCACCTCGGCGCCCCGTGAGCCCACCCAGAGACCCACGTCGTGGACCACGTCGGCGCGCGCCGACGCCTCCGAGGTGACGAAGCCGGTGACCGCCACCGCGATCAGCAGCATCGGCGCGACGGAGAGCATGGCGTAGAAGGCGGTCGCGGCGCCGAGCACGCGGCCCCCGCGGCCGTTGAAGGCGCGGACCGTCTCACGCAGGGTCTGCCACAGCTCTCCGAGCACGATCGAGACGTAGCACCCGTAGCTGCTACCGTATGCCTACCTTGCGAATCCTGCCGTTCGAGGACGCCGACCTCACGCTGATCCCGATGGCCGGCCGCCGGGCCCTGGACGCCGCCGGCCGCAAGCTCTCGCTGCGCGGATGGCAGCAGCTCTCGCTGCTCGCGCGCGAGGCGATCGTCAGCCTGGGCGCCGAAGCGGAGGTCGACGTCGAGCGGGTGCGCGACCTGATCGCGGCCGCCTCCCCGCCGGCCGAGCCCATCGCGTCCCCGGCCGAGCCCCCCGAGCACGCGCCCTCCGAGGAGGTCGAGGCGGTGCTCGGGTCGGTGCCCGGCTGGGCCGCGCTCCCGCCCGTCGCGCGCTACGCCCTCCACAGCTACGCCCGCCGCGGCAAGCACGACAAGCTGCGCGCCGCCTACGCCTCGATGTCCTCCGGCGCGTCCCAGTCGACCAGGTGATCGGGGGGCACGTCGACCACGCGGGTGTCGGCGGCGTCCAGCAGCGTCTGCAGGGCGCGCCGGCCCGCGGCGAGCTGCGCGTCGATGAGCGGGAGCGCGCCGGGCCCGTAGCGCGCGCAGAGCGGCTCCCAGCGTCCGTCGCGCCGGGGCGCCGCGATGGTGCCCTCCGTCTCGAGCAAGAGCCGCAGATCGTCTGCGTCCACGAAGGGCATGTCGCAGGCGAGCGCGAGGCCCGGCGCTCCGTCCGCGTGGCGCAGCAGGGCCCGCAGCCCGCCCAGCGGGCCCACGCCCGGCGGGTCGTCTTCGAGGACGGGCCGGCCGAGCCCCGACAGCTCCGGGCGCCGGCCGACGACCACCGTCTCCAGCCCGAGCGCGTCCCCGAGCCGGCACGCGCGCTCGAGCAGCGTGACCCCGCCGCGCCGCAGCAGCGCCTTGGGGCGACCCATGCGCCGCGACGCGCCCCCCGCGAACACTCCGAGCACGGCGCTCATCGCGCGGCGGCCGCGGCGATCTCGGTGTCCGTACGGACCCGCGAGAAGAGCCGGATCTCGTCGAGCGCGCCGAGGAGCTGGTCGCCGCCCCCTGGAGAGTCCTCCCCCACGCGGATCGGGGTCGAGGTCGCGACGACCGCGCCGGCGCCGTCTTCGGCCACGAACGACCCGTCCACGTAGAGGCGGGTCCGCGCGCCGTCGTTCGTGCAGGCGAGGTGCGTCCACCGGCCGGCGGAGATCACTCCGTCCGCGGCCGCCGCGCCTCCTCCGGCCGTGCATCGGACGCGTCCGCCGGGGTAGATGAAGAGCCCGAACGCGCCGTCGCGATCGGCGAGCCCGGCGCGGCCGCTGGTGGGGATGGCGTCGGCGTTCACGAAGAGCTCCAGCGTGAGCTGCGCGACGTCGAGGCTGGGCGCGTCGGCGACGATGAAGCGGCTCCCCGCGCCGAGGCGGCAGGCGGTCAGCACGCGACCGGGAGCGACGACCGCGTCGGTGTCGATGCTGTGGGCGTTCGGCGACAGGTCCAGCGCGGCGCCGTCACACGGGACGCACAGCACGAGCGTGCCCCCCGCGGGATCGCAGAACCCGAGGCCCGCGTCCGGGAGGCCGCTGTCCACGCCCGTGTCGGGCGGCCCCGCGTCGCGCGAGCCTGCGTCGCCGGGGCCTGCGTCGCGCGAGGCCGCGTCGCCGGGGTTGGGCCCCGCGTCGTCCGGTGGCGCCGCGTCGGTCCCGCCTCCGTCCAGGTCGCCCGGTCGCGCGTCCACGCCCCCCCCGTCGCGGGCGCCGGGCTGACGCAGCCCCGAGCGATCGAGCGAACAGCCGGCCGCACACAGCAGCGCCAGGAGCACGAGGCGGGTCACACGACATCCTAACCCGAGCGCGCCGCAATTGTCGGGGAGCTGGCGCCATGAAGCGCGTAAGATCCGGCGGCGTGGCTCGACGAATTCGGCTGAGCGACCCGGGAGACGATGGGCCCTCCTCCACCTCGCGCTTCCTGACGGGCTGCGGCGTGGGCTGCGTGGCGCTCGTGCTCCTCGTCGGCGCGCTCGGGCTGGTGTTCGGCGCGGCGGAGCGCGTGGCGGAGTGGGGCGGCGAGGAGCCGGGCGAGGACCCCGTGGACTCCCCCGCGGAGCCCGGCGTCGATCCCGGCCCCCACGATCCGTCGATCGATCCTTCGATCGAGCCGGGCACGCCCGAGCCCGCGACGCAGGACGACATGGCGCGACGCTACCGCCCCGGTCCGTTCGCCGAGGTGCAGAGCATGGTCCCGAGCGGGCGCCTCCTGCCGCCCGCGACGCGGACGCAGGTCATCACCGGGCGCACCGTCGACAACCCCTGGATCGTGCCGGGGGCGGAGCTGCTCCCTTCGCCCATGACCGCGCCGAGCGCGGGCGGACCGCAGGTCTCACACGACCCGGGCGAGCCCGCGCATCGCCCGCTCACCGTGCTCGCGCGGACGCCGTCGCGGGTCCTCGTCCGGGCGCGCGACGCGGCGGGCGGGACCGACGTGCAGGCGTATCTCGTGGACTTCGTCGGCTACCAGGGTCACTTCCACCTGCCCGCGACCGTCCCCACCGAGCTCGGCGTGATCCAGGCCGGGGGCTCGGACGGGGCGACGGTGCACTTCGCGATCAGCGCCCCCGTGATGCCCGACGGGGTCTCGCTGCAGCCGGGGCAGACCTTCCCGGTCACGATGCGCGTCGCCGCGGTGGACGGGCAAGGCAGGGTGAGCGCGCCGATCACGCGGGAGCTGAGCGTCATGGCCGTCGGGGCCGGGCAGGTCGAGGTCACGCTCTGGATGAGCGAGCCGACGGATCTGGACCTCTACGTGACCGATCCCGCGGGCCAGACCGTCTACTACGGCAACCGCAGCGTGCTGAGCGGCGGCCAGCTGGACCTCGACGCGAACGCCGCGTGCGGGAGCAACATGGGCGTCGACAACGAGCACGTCTACTGGCGGGGAAACGCGCCGGCCGGCACCTTCCGCGTCAACGTCTCGCACTACGAGAGCTGCGTGGGAGGGCGGCCCATCGACTACCGCGTGACCGTTCACGCGTGCGGCGAGACCGTCGTGCTCACCGGCCGCTTCGACGGCCCGGCGAACGGCTCGCAATGCTTCACGAGCGGCCCCGGCTCACGGAGCTGGTGTCAGGAAGTCGTGACGTTCGACGTGCCGCCCTGCGGCCCCTGACGCGCCTCACTCGAGGCGGATGCGCGGATACTCGGGGAACCACATCATCTCGTCGACGCGCGCCTCCAGCTCGGCGCGGCTCGCCTGGGGCGCCACCTTCTGCTCGACCGCGTGGCGGGCCACCGCGACGGCCACGTCGCGCGAGATGGCGCGGAGGTCGGCGAGCGGCGGATAGAGGTCGCCGCGCCGGATGGCGTCGCTCGCGACGCGCTCGCCGATCGCGTGGGCGGCGACGGCGAAGAAGCTGTCGAGCACCTTCTCCGCTCGGGCGGCCAGCGCGCCCAGGCCCACGCCGGGGAACACGTAGACGTTGTTGCCCTGCGCGATGGGGTACGTCTCGCCTTCGTACTCCACCGGCTCGAACGGGCTCCCCGAGGCGATCAGCGCGCGCCCGTCGGTCCAGGCGATGAGATCCGCCGGCGCCGCCTCCGCCTTCGAGTTCGGGTTCGAGAAGGGGAAGATGGCGGGGCGCTCCGTCTGCTCGGCCATCGCGCGGACCACGTCCTCGGTGAAGGTGCCCGGCTGCCCCGACGTGCCGATCAGGACGGTCGGCTTCAGGGCCCGGACGACGGCGAGCAGGTCGTTGTCTCCCTCCGGGTCGAGGCCCGCCTGCTCCACCAGCCTCGTGGGCCAGGCGAACTCCTGCTTGTAGGCGGCGCGGTAGTCGCGGCGCGAGGTGAGCAGACCCTTGCTGTCGAGCAGCGCGATCGACTCGGTGAGGGCGTCGCCGGTCACGCCGAGCTGCTCGAGCTCCGCCCGCAGGATGCGCGCGATGCCCACCCCGGCCGCGCCCGCGCCCAGCATGACGACGCGCTGCCGCTCCATCGGCACGCCGCTGATCCGCGACGCGGCCACGACCCCCGCGAGCGCGATGCCCGCCGTGCCCTGGATGTCGTCGTTGAAGCTCAGCAGCCGATCTCGGTAGCGGTCGAGGAGCCGGAAGGCGTTCGCCTTCTTGAAGTCCTCCCACTGGAGCAGCGCGTTCGGGAAGACCTCCTTGATCGCCTCGACGAGCTCCTCGACCAGCGCGTCGTAGCGCTCGCCGCGCAGCCGCTCGCCGCGCCAGCCGACGTAGTAGGGATCTTCGCGGAGCGCCTCGTTGTCGGTCCCCACGTCCAGGCTCAGAGGCAGCGCGCGCGCCGGGTGGATGCCCGCGCCGACCGTGTAGAGGTCCAGCTTCCCGACGGGGATCCCCATGCCGCCCGCGCCCTGGTCGCCGAGCCCCAGGATGCGCTCGTTGTCCGTCGCGACGATCAGGCGCACGTCCTCGTACGGCGCGTTGCGAAGCACCTCGGCGATGCGGCCCTGGTGGTCTGGGGTGATCCAGAGCCCGCGCCCCCGCCGGAAGAGGTGGCTGTACTTCTCGCACGCCTCGCCGACCGTCGGCGTGTAGACGATGGGGAGCATCTCCTCGAGGTGCTCCACCAGCACGCGGTAGTAGAGGATGGCGTTGCGCGCCTCGAGATCCGACAGCGCCACGTAGCGCTCGAGCGGGGAGTCGCCCATCTCGCACACGTGGCCGTACGCCCGCACCGCCTGGTCGGCGATCACGCGGACCTGGTTGGGCAACATGCCGCTCAGACCGAGCGCGCGGCGCTCCGCCTCGGTGAACGCGGTCCCGCGGTTGTGCAGGTTGTGAGCGATGAGCCGATGCCCCCGGTAGGGGACCCGCACCGTCTCGTTGCCCTCGTCGTCTCGCTCGAGCTCGTATCGCTCCACGGCCCACCCCCTACTCGAAGAAGCCCGATCGGAAAGAGCGCAGCGTAGGACACGCGTGGCCGCGGCGGAACCCCCGGGACCGACGCTTCACCCGGCGCACACGACCGCTCGGCCGCCGGCGCCCTGGGCCGGTCGGCGCCGTGGTGCTAAGTCCGGGCCGTGCCGAACGGAAGCTCGACCATCTCCGGCTGGGGCCGCATCCCCGTGCCCGGCCGCGAGGTCCTCTCGGAGGATCTCGAGCGTTTGACCGAAGGCGCGGTGCTCAGCCGCGGGCTCGGTCGCTCCTACGGGGACTCGGCGCTGCCGCCGCCCAGCGTGGGCGAGGTGGCCACGACGACCCTCGCGGACCGGCTGCTCGCGTTCGACCCGGAGAGCGGGCTGCTCCGCGCCGAAGCGGGGCTGTCGCTGAAGGAGCTCAACCGGCTCTTCCTCCCACGCGGCTGGTTCGTCCCCGTCACCCCGGGCACCCAGTTCGTCACCCTCGGCGGCATGGTCGCCGCGGACGTGCACGGCAAGGGCCACCACGTGGTCGGCTGCTTCGGAGAGCACGTCACGCGCTTGAAGATGCGGGTCGCGGACGGACGCGTGCTCTGGTGCTCGGACGAGGCGCACCCCGAGCTCTTTCACGCGACCATCGGCGGCATGGGCCTGACCGGCCACGTGCTCGAGGTCGAGTTCCGCATGCGCCCCATCCCGAGCCCCTGGATCTGGCAGGAGTCGCGGCGCGTCGACGACATCGACGCCTACATCGACGCGCTGAAAGACGCGGCGCAGAAGTGGCCGTACACGGTCGGCTGGATCGACTGCCTGAGCCCGGGCGCGAACATGGGCCGCGGCATCCTGATGGCGGGCGACTGGGCCGCGCCGTCGGTCGCGCCGAAGCGCTTCCCGCACCCGAAGCCGCGCGTGACGATGCCGATGGAGCTGCCCGGCTGGGCGCTCGGACCGCTGAGCGTGCGCGCCTTCAACACGGCGTTCTACTGGAAGCACCTGCCGCGCGAGATGACGGGGATCGTGCACTGGGAGAGCTTCTTCTACCCGCTCGACATGATCCGGCACTGGAACCGCATGTACGGCAAGCGGGGCTTCACCCAGTACCAGTGCGTGCTGCCCGAAGAGGCCGGCCGGGGCGCGGCCCGGCGCGTCCTCGAGATCCTCACCAAGCGCGGCGGCGCGTCCTTCCTCTGCGTCATCAAGGACTGCGGCGCCGAGGGCAAGGGCCTCTTGAGCTTCCCCAAGAAGGGCATCAGCATCGCGCTCGACATCGCCGTCCGCGACGACACGCAAGCGCTCGTCGACGCCTTGAACGAGCGCGTGATCGAGGAGGGCGGGCGCATCTACCTCGCCAAGGACACCTTCACCCGCCCGGAGCACTTCCGCGCCATGGAGCCGCGCCTCGAGCGCTTCCAGGAGGTGCGTCGCAAGTGGGATCCGGAAGGGAAGTTGCGTAGCGCGCAGTCCGTGCGCCTGTTTGGAGATCGCCCGTGAACGTCGTCTTCCTCGGAGCCACCAAGGGCATGGGCCGCGCGCTCGCCCGCCGCATGGCGGAGCGCGGAGACCGCCTCTTCTTGCTCGGTCGTCGCGAGGACGAGCTCGACAAGACCGCGGCCGACCTCGGCGTGCGCGGCGGCGGCGCGGCGCCGGGTCACGCCCCGTGTGATCTCGAGCGCCCGGAGACCTTCGCGCCCGCGCTCGACGCCGCGCTCGAGGCGCTCGGCTCGTTCGACGCGGTCGTCGTCACCGCCGGCCTCTTCGCGACGCAGGAGGCGCTCGAGTCCGATCGCGAGCTGACCCGCCGGCTCCTCACCGTCGACTTCGCCCACACGGTGCTCTTCTGCGAGGAGGCGAAGGACCGCCTGATCGCGGGTGGCGGCGGCAAGCTCTGCGTCTTCAGCTCCGTCGCGGGCGAGCGCGGCCGCAAGCCCGTCGTCCTCTACGGCGCGAGCAAGGCGGGCTTGACGGCCTACCTCGAGGGGCTCGACCACAAGCACCGCGCCGACGGCCTCGAGGTGGTCACCGTCAAGCCCGGCTTCGTGAAGACCGGCATGACCTCCGAGCTCGATCCGCCCCCCTTCGCGGGAGAGCCCGAGGACGTCGCGGTGCGCGTGCTCGCCGCGCTCGATCGCGGCGCGCCGGTGGTCTACGCGCCGATCGCGTGGGGCCCGATCATGGCCGTGATCCGCTCGCTGCCGCGCTTCGTGATGCGCCGCGTGGGCTTCTGAGCGCGGCCTCGAGGAACGCCACCGTCGTGCAGGTGGCGGGGCGCGTCCGCTCGCCACGCCAGAACAGCCGGAAGCCGTGCGGGGCCCCGTCGACCACGACGAGCTGCGCGTGCACGCCGGCCGCCTCGAGCGCGTCCCGCATGCGCTCGGACTGATCGAGCGGCACGACGGTGTCGCGCGTGCCGTGCAGCAGCAGGTGCGGCGGGTCGGCGGCGTCGACGTGAACGACGGGGGAGGCGAGGGCGGCCCGCTCGGGGACGCGCGCGCGCGGCGCGCCGAGGAACCGGGTCAGGATCGCGTCCGCGGCGCGGGAGTAGCTGGCCTCGGGTCGCAGGTCCGCGGGCGCGTAGTAGGCCACCACCGCCGTCACGGCCGGGGAGGTCTCGATGTCCGGGCACGCGTGGTCGAGCCCCTCGGCGTCCGACGCGGTGCCGAGCATCTCGGCCAGGTATCCGCCGGCCGAGAACCCCACCGCGGCGCCCCGCTCCGGGTCCAGCCCCAGGCTCCCCGCCCGCCGACGGAGGTAGCGCACCGCGCAGCGCACGTCCGCGACCTGCACGGGCCAGCGGTTCGGGCGGCCCGCGTCCAGGAGCCGGTAGTCGACGCTCGCGGCCGCGAACCCCAGCGCGGCGAGCATCTCCATCTCGCGGCGGAGGTGACTCCGCTCGCCCGCGCTCCAGCCGCCGCCGTGGATCAGCAACACCCAGGGATGAGGGCCCTCCGACGCGGGGAGCGCCAGGTCCAGGTGACGCCCCGGCGCGTACCGCAGCCCCTCCCGCAGCGCGCCCACCCGGGGCGTGGGGAGGTCGCACGCCTCGACCCGCCCGGGCCAGGTCGGCTCGATCTCCGGCTCCTGCTCGTGATCGGAGGGCGGGTCCATCGCGGGCGCGGACTCGACGGCCGGATCCGGGACCGGGCCGGGCGCGGCGCGGACGACCTCGGGGGGATCCGCCGTCCCACATCCCAGCAGGCACAGAGCCGTCAGCCACAGGCGCACTCCGTCACCCTGACGGTGCGGTCGCGCGGCGCAACCCGTGACCCTACGCACGTGCCGGTTGTCGAGGAATCTCGCCAGCGCTAGGTTCGCGCGCTGACCCACCGCCCAGACGGGGGTAGGATTCCGTGGGAAGGAATCCGCGCGGGCGTCTCGACGTCCCACGGGAGCACCTTGGGGAGCAGTACCGCAGCCGAAGGCGCTCGCATCGGTTCGACGATCGCGGGCAAGTATCGACTCCACCGCAAGATCGGGGCGGGGTCGATTGGAGCGGTGTATGCGGCCGTCCACCAGTTCACCGGCAAGCACGTCGCGCTCAAGCTGATCGACGGCACCCTGCTCGAGGAGCACGAGGGCTTCGCGGCCCGCTTTCTCCGTGAGGCGCGCGCCGCGGCCGACATCGGCCACCCCGTGATCTGTGACGTCCTCGACGCTGGACAGGAGCCCGACGGAACGCTCTACCTCGCGCTCGAGCTGCTCGAGGGGCGCACCTTCGAGGACGCGATCGAGGCCGACGACCTGCGGCTCGACGAGGTCGTCGACGTGGGGATCGAGCTCCTGGACGGGCTGGCCGCGGCCCACGACCGCGGCATCGTGCACCGCGACATCAAGCCCGAGAACGTGTTCCTGACGTGGAACGAGCAGGGCGAGATGCACGTCAAGTTGCTCGACTTCGGGGTGGCCAAGAACACCAAGGGCGGCCCCGAGCTCTACACGACGCAGCAGGGCGCCATCCTCGGCACGCCGTGGTACATGGCGCCGGAGCAGGCGGCGGGAGACCCGGTGGACGCGCGGGCCGACATCTGGAGCGTGGGCGCGGTCCTCTTTCACGCCCTGACCGGCGACCCGCCGCACGACGCGCCGAACTACAACCGGCTGATCGGCAAGCTGCTCAACGAAGACCCGCCCAAGCTCCGCAGCGTGCGCCGTGAGCTCCCGGAGTGGCTCTGCACGGCCGTCGACGGCGCGCTCCAGCGGGACCCGGACGTGCGCTGGCAGTCGGCGCGCACGATGGCGGAGACGCTACGGCTGAAGGGGCGTGGCGAGATCGAGCTCGACTGGGAGCTGCACGAGGACGCCACGGTCCGGACGAACTCGCCGTACGACTCCGGCGAGTCGGCCCGCCCCCCGGCGCTCGCGATGATCTCGGTCCCGGACGAGCCGACGGTGGACGTCTCGGGCATGCAGGCGGACAGCGTCGAGGTCGACCTCGAGCAGCTCGAGCCCGAGACGCTCGAAGAGTCGTCGCCGTTCGACGCGTCGATCTTCGACTCGGCGGGCGGCGCGACCATCAAGAGCGACGTGCCGCCACCGCACGTGCTGGACGCCATCCTCGCCGCCCGCGGCAAGCCCACCAAGAGCCGGCTCTGGACGGGCGTGCTCCTCGGGGTGGTGATCACCCTGCTCGCCGCCGCCGCGGCGGGGTGGTTCGTCTACGAGCGCTACCTGCTGCCGGAGGCCGCGCCCCCCGTCGAGGCGCCCCCCGCGCCCGTGGGCTGAGCCTTCGACGACCTGGACGCGCCCACCGCGCGGCGCACCGACGCCTCGACGTCGCGCACGTGATCCGGATCGAGCGCGAAGATCGTCACCTCGAAGCGGTCGGCGTCGAGCACCGCGATCTCCGGCTCGCGCGCGATGGCTGACCAGTGGCACGCGAGCGCGCTCTCGCGGATGAGCCGCTTGGTCTCCGCCACGGGCGGCGCGGCGGGCAGCGTCAGCTCGAAGACGTGCAGCGTGCCCCGCTCCGACACCGGGGTGCGCAGCAGCTCCGCCCGCGCCACCCGGCTGTAGGGGATGATGGCCTCCTCGCCCCGCGCCGTCTCCACGACGAGGACGCGCTGCCCCATGCGCTCGACGCGCCCCTGCACGTCGCCGATGCGCACGTAGTCGCCCACGCGGCAGACGCGCCCCGCCTTGAGGAAGATGCCGCTCACCACGTCCCGGAGCGCGAACCACGACGCCGCGATGCTCACGCCGAGGATCACCGCGACCGCGATCGGGAAGTGCGTCGGGTACTTGTCGAAGAAGAACGCCGCCGCGAGGAGCATGTAGAAGACGGCCGAGGCGCCGCTCAGGAGCGGGTGCGCGCGCCGGAGCTGCTCGCGTCGGGTGGGCGCCAGGGGGACGACGTCGATGGCGAAGCGCGTCGCGCGGAGCAGCGCCCAGACGAGGAGGGCGCCGAAGAGGATCATCGCGAGGTCACCGAAGGACGTGTAGACGTCGCCCATGACCGACGCGTCGAGGCCCTTCGGCTCGCCGCTCACGTCGCTGACCGCGCCCGACACCCTCACGGCGACACCTCTTTCGAGGCAACCTGCTTCGAGGCAACCGGCTTCAAGGCAACACCTTCCGCTCCCGGAGCCGCTCGATGAGCGCGTGCGTCACGAACCGGTTCACGCTCGCGACGCCCTGACGGTTCTCCTTGATCAGGCCCATGCGTCGGAGCGCGTCGAGCTGCCGGTCGAGCTCTCGCCCCTCGAGGTCGGCGACCCGCATCAGCCGCTCGCGCGTCAGGCGCTTGTGGAGGAGCAGCTGGACGAGCACCGCCGTCCAGTCGGCGCGGAGTCGGTCGAGCACCTCCCAGTCGCGACGGCTCGGCGCGCGGATCTTGATGGCGCGGTCGTCGCCCTCCTCGACGTGCGTGATCCACGAGGTGAGCGCGGTGCCCACGAGGCCCCGGCTGTAGGTGAAGTGCTGCGAGAACAGGCGGGCGAGGCGCCACTCCGACAGCTCGCTCTCGGCCGTACCGTCCAGCGAGAAGGTGATGCCGGTCGAGCCGTGGCGCAGCGTCACGATGTCCTTGAGCGCGTGCGCGGGGAGGGGGCCGCACTCGACGACCGCCAGCGCGTGGTCCGCGAGCGGGCGGAAGCGATTGACGAGGTCGAAGGGCAAGCTGCCCATCTCGATGAGGAAGAGCACGCGGCCCGCGTGCGCCTCGATGACCTCGATGAGCGCGTCGATCACCGCGAGCCCGTGCTCGCTCCGCTCCCACCAGAGCTCGAGATCTTCGATGACCAGGACGCTCCGCTCGGGGATCGTCTGCACGATGTCGTTGACGCTGCCGCTCACCCCGGTGACCTCGGAGAGCTTGCGCCGGAACGCCTCGACGTCGGCCGCGCCGTCCTCGGGCGGCGGCACCCAGTGGATCTCGCGACCCGAGAGCGCCCGGCTGGTCAGGCGTCGACAGAGCGCGGTCTTTCCGCTGTCCGGCTCGCCCGTCACGACGAGGATGCCGCGGCCGCCCCGGGCGTGCTGCGCGATGCCCCGGCGCGCGCGCGACAGCTCCTGCTCGCGCTCGACCCAGAAGGTCTCGTTGAACGTGTTCTTCCCGAAGAAGAGCTGGCGGTAGTAGAAGGGCAAGTCCTCCAGCACCTCGGCGCTCGGCGTGTTGGCCTCGACGAAGCGCGAGACGCGCTCCACCAGGGCGCCCGCGGTCTCTCCCTCACGGAGGCGCCGCGCCATCAGCACGCCGGCGCTCCGCCCGTAGATGGCCTGGACGAGGCCCTCGCGCGCGCGCTCCAGGCCACGCAGCGCCAGCGACTGCGCGCCCGACACCGCGCGCTGCCCCTGGTGGCGCCGGATGTGCTGGCCCAGCTGGCGCGCCGACTCGGTCAGCTCGTAGACGTCGGTCCCACGGAGCACCGCGGAGAGCTTCGCCTCGAGCAGCGCGTCGACGTTCGGCACGATCGCCTCGAGCGGCGCGATCGCGCCCTCCACCCGCTCGAGCCCGTTGACCACCACCGGGCGCATGTGGGCGTGGAAGCCGCCCGCGGACTCCTTCGGGTCGTACTCGTTCTGGTGGAAGCCGATCAGGCGGACCACGTCCTCGGCCACGCCGACCGACTGCTGCTCCTGGGCGGGCACCTCCGCGAGGAGCTGGCTGAGCGGGCCGACCAGCTGCGCGTCGAGCAGGAACTGAGCGAGCCGCTTCAGCGGCAGCTCCACCATCTCGACCTCGTCCGCGTCCCCCTCGGCGAGGCGCTGGATCGACGCGTCGCTCAGGGTCGAGACGGACTCCGCGAGCTCCCCCGCCGAGCGCTGCCCCTCGCGCACCAGCGCGTCGACCGCCTGCACGGGATCGAAGCGGTGGGAGAGATCGACGTTGAGCTTCACCGGCTCATCGCGCTCCTCCTCGAGGAAGGCGCCGAGCGCCTTCTTCAGATCGTGCGTGCCGTGCAGGACGCCGTTCTTCACCTCGAGCGCGATGGCCTCGCGCGTGCGCTGCACGATGGTCGCGATGCGGTGCTGGAAGCCGCTGACCTCGAGCCCGATCTGCGCGCGCTCGAAGAGCGCCTTCTGGTGCTCGTAGAAGACGCCCGCCTCGTCGAGCAGGCCCGTCTTCAGCGCCTCGCTCTGCCGGCTCAGCTTGCGCTGCGACTTGAGCAGCTGCGGCAGGTCCACGCGGTCGAGGTCGTCGGCGTAGCCCTGGCTGAGCACGCGCGCCTCCTCGGCGAGGCGGGCCGCGTGCTCCTCGATCCGATTCTCGTGCAATCGCATCAGCTCTTGCAGGCGCTCCTTCGCGGTCTCGCGCTCCGACTCCACGAAGCTCGCGCGCGCCTCGTCGCTGCCGCTGCTGCCCTGGATGAGCGTCAGGCTCGTGCGCGAGGCGTGGAAGACCTTCAGGAGCTGGACGGCGAGGTGCCAGCTGTCGGTGACGAAGGCGCGCACCGTGTCGTCGACCGTCTCCACCGCGGCGTGCTCGACGTACCAGCGCTGGAGCGGCGCCGTCTCCACCTCCAGCTTCACCACGCCGCCCCGGGCGCGCTCGCGCCGGGCGCGCTTGACCTTGGCGAGCTCGCGGGAGTCGCTGGGGCTCGCGGCGAAGTCGGCGACGGGCCGCTCGAGCGTGACCATCCCGTGGGGCTCGACGAGGGTCGCGTCGCCGAGGAGCGCGCGCACGCGGCCCTCGAGGATGTCGCGCTGATCCGGGAGATCCTGCCGGACGTAGTCATCGATCAGCTTGCGGCACTCGATCAGGAACGCGCTCTGGACGCGGTTGATGTGCCGCCGCCGCTTCACGGGGTTCGTGATGGCCAGCCCCTCGGCGAGCACCCCGAAGTGACGATCGACGAGGGTCTCGGTCCGGGCGAGCAGCTCGAGGTTCCGCGCGCCGAGCCGCGCCACGCTCTTCTGATAGAAGTCGCGCAGCGTGCCCTCGAGCCGCTGCGCGAACGCGCGCGCCTCGTCGGCGAGCGGCTCGAACGCGGGAGGGCGCAGCGAGGACAGCTCGATGCTGTCGGTGACGTCGGCCGCCTCCTCGGCCCCTTCGGCCGCCTCCTCCACCGGCGCCCGGACCACGCGGCCGACCGCCTCGAACTGCGAGCTGGGCGAGACGAAGAGCACGGTGGGCACCGACGTGCGGACCGAGTCGAGCGCCTCCAGGTGCGGGGCGGTCGGAGGCGGCGGCAGCTCCACGACCGCGAGGGTGGCGTCCGAGGAGCGGTCGCAGACGTGACGCTCGAGCGGCTTCGGGTCGACGGTGTCCAGGATCACCTCCACGTCGGCCGTGACGCGCGCCGCCTCGAGGAGCCGCCGCGTCGCGTTGCGCAGGCCGTCGCTCAGCGAGCTGTCGCGGCTGACCGTGATGAAGCGGACGGCCGCGCGACGGTGCTCCGGGCTCGAGGTGATGAAGCGGATGAGCGAGATCGACAGGGCGGGCGTGCTGTCGGCGCGCCACCACACGTCGATCCGCGGCGGCGTCCCCGGGGGCGGCTCGTGCGTCGCGTCGGTGAAGAGCAGCGTGTTGAGGTCCAGCTCCCGCAGCTGATCGATGAGACCCGCGAGCCGCTCGCCGTCCTCCGCGAAGCCGTCCCAGTCGATAAGCGCCGTGTTCGGCTCGATGCCGGAGTACCCGTGGTGCGCGGCGAAGCGCTCCATCGTCGCGTAGGGGTCCTCGGTCTCGACGTCGCGGGTGAACACGCCGACCACGGGCCCCTCGTCGAACAGGAGCGGATCGCTCTGCGCCGGCCGCTTGCCCCGCGCGCGCAGCCGGATGTCGGTGAGCATCCCGTTGCCCGTGATGAGCGAGCCGGCGGTGCGCCGCAGCGCCTCCCGGGGCGCGCCGTCGTCGGGCCGGAACATGAGGATGTTCGGGCGCCAGTTGCGCTGCTGGCGCTGCGCGAGCGCGAGCCGATGCAGGCCCGCCCGCACCAGGGTCGACCAGATGCCCTCCCAGGCGTCGCCCGACTCGAGCTGCAGCTGCCGGCGCTGGAGATAGACGAAGAGCGCGCTCATCACGACCAGCGCCCCGGCCATCGCCGCGAGGTCCATCTGGATCATCAGCAGCAAGCACACGACGGCGCCGACCACGCTGATCGTCTTCGGGATCCGGAAGTCGGGCCGGAAGTCGGGGCTCACCCAGCTCTCGATCGCCGCCGCGAGGTTCAGGAACCCGTAGGTGGCCATGAAGACCATCGACACGACGCGCGCGATCACGTCGAGCTCGGCGATGAGGATGCCGGCCCAGCCGATCGCGAAGGCGAGCAGGAGCGCGTTGCGCGGCTCGTTGGTCTTGCCGTGCCCCTTGGCGAAGAAGCGCGGCGTGATGCCGTCGCCGCTGATGGTCTGCAGGATGCGAGGCGCGCCGAGGATGCTGCCCAGCGCCGACGAGAGGGTCGCGCCCCAGATGCCGGCCGTGACGAGCGGCGCCCAGAGCGACATGTCCTCGAGGATGCGCGGGTTGTTCACCAGCTCTTCGGCCGGCACACGGAAGGCGAGGAACGCGGCGAGGGCGAGGTAGACCGCGAGGCCGACGAAGATCGCGGCCATCGTCCCCGTGGGGATCGACTCCTTCGGATCGCGGAGATCGCCCGACATGTTGACGCCGGCCGTGAAGCCCGTCACGGCGGGGAAGAAGATCCCGAACAGCACCGCGAACGACTCGCCCCCCTCGGGGGTGCCGATCAGCGGCGCGGAGTCCTCCGGGGCGGACCCGAAGAAGATCGAGATCAGCGAGAGCACGATCGCGCCGAGGATCAGGTACTGGGTCTTGATCGCCAGCGACGTGCTGATGAAGGTGATCACCGTCAGCAACACGACGGTCACCGTGCCGCAGATGCGGATCGTGTTCGGGGTGACGTCCACCCCGATCACCCCGAGGAAGCTCTCGGAGAAGCCGATGATGTAGAGGCTGATGCTGAACGACAGCCCGAGGAAGAGCGCGAGCCCCAGGGTCCCGCCGATCGGCAGCCCGAGGCTCCGCGAGACGATGTAGTAGGGGCCGCCCGCGCCGACGCTCTTGTCGGTGGCGATCGACGAGATGCTCAGCCCCGTGCACACGCTCACGATGTGCGCGAGCACGATGATCGCGAAGGCGAGCGCGAGCCCCGAGTTCCCCACCACCCACGGGAGGCGGAGGTACATGATCACGCCGAGGATCGTCAGGATCGACGGCGTGAAGACGCCGCCGAAGGTCCCGAACTTGCTGTCGCTCTTCGCCACCCGGCGCGAGCATATCGCGTTCAGGTCGAGATGTGCTCCCGTCCTTCGAACGCGAAACGCGCCCGCCCCGGTCGGGACGAGCGCGCTCGCGTCTGGGGCCGATCAGCCCTCGGGCCCTCAGACTTCGGCGAAGTCCTCGAGGATGCCGCCGCGCGCCTCGCGGAGCTTGCGGAGCGCCTGCACCTGGAGCTGACGGATCCGCTCGCGGCTGAGCCCGAACTTGTCGCCCACATCCGTGAGGGTGTGCTCCTCCTCGCCGTCCATGCCGAAGCGCATCCGGAGGATCTCCTTCTCGCGATCGGTCAACGTCTCGAGCACCTCGCGCATCGTCGCCTCGAGCGAGTCGTCGACGAGCGGCTGCATCGGGGTGTCCTGGTCGGGGTCGACCACGAGGTCGCCGAGGGTGGACGAGCCATCCTCACCGACCGGGATGTCGAGGCTGACGGTGTCCCGCATCGCCTCGAGGAGCTCCTGCACGCGCCGCTCCGGCATCTGGAGCTTCTTGCCGATCTCCTTGGCCGTCGGCGCGCGCCCGAGCTTGGGCGACATCTCACCGATGGTGCGCATCACGCGGTGGAAGCGCTCGAGCGCGTTCACCGGGATGCGGATGGTGCGGCCCTGCTCCTGGGTCGCCCGGTTCATCGACTGCCGGATCCACCAGCCCGCGTACGTCGAGAGGCGGAAGCCCTTGTGGTAGTCGAACTTCTCGACCGCGCGCATCAGGCCCATGTTGCCCTCCTGGATGAGGTCCAGGAACGGGAGCCCACGGTTGCGGTACTGCTTGGCGATGCTGACGACGAGGCGGAGGTTGGCCTCGACCATCTCGCTCTTGGCGTGGTCGACGTCGGCGAGCGCGCGACGCAGCGAGCGCACCGTCTCACGGACCACGGCCAGGGGCTGGCCGGCGTCCTCCTCGATGCGACGGACCACGCGACGCGCGTCACGGATGGCGCGCACCGCGGTGCTGTCCGCGCCGCGCTTGCGGAGCCGCTCGATCGCGGCCGGCGAGAGCTGCACCGCCTCGTCGAAGTCGATCTCGAGGCGACCGACCGCCCGACGGATGGTCCGCTCGGCGCGCTCGACCTGCCGGAGGTAGCCCTCGAGGCGGCTGGTGATGCGCTCGAGCCGCTTCTCGTGGAAGTCGATCGAGCAGAGGACCTGCGCCCGCTCCTCGACGAGGGCCGCACGCTTGCTCGCGCTGCGCGCGGTGCGCATGCGGTGCTCGATGTCGTTGACCTCACGAAGCTTCCGGAGGGTGTCCTGGAGCGCCTGGGCCTCCTCTTCGGTGCCCTTGCGGAGGTTCTCGGCGACGACCTCCCGCACGCTCATCTCGCCGTTCTCGAGGCGCTGCAGCATCTCGCTCAGCTCCGGCATCCGGATGGACGTCCGCCAGAGGAGGTCGAGCACGACGGCGCGACCCTTCTCGATCTGCCGGGCGAGCTCGATCTCACCGTCGCGCGTCAGCAGCGCGACGTCGCCGAGCTTGCCGAGGTAGCGCTCGATGCTGTCGAGCTGACCCTTGGACGAGCGGTAGCCGCGGCTCTGGCCGCGGGCCTTCTCCTTCTTGGAGCCGTCCGTCACCGACAGCCCGATGCCGAGCTCTTCGAGCTCGCGCAGCGCGCGCGGAACGGCACGACTCAGGTCCGGCTCCCCCGCCAAGGAGGCCGACACTTCGTCGTAGGTCAAGAAGCCACGGTTCCTGCCCTTGGTGAGGAGAGCCTCACCAAGTACGGACGCATGGACGGTTCGGTTGTACTGCTTCAAGGGATGCCTGCCTTCCTCCACGCCGCCCGCGTGACCGCGGCGACGGGACGAATGGTTGTTGGGTCGACGATGCTCCGACATGTTCTTCCCCTCTGATCCTTGGGGCCGAAACCGAGGACGCACAGTGCTCAGGCGAAACACCCGCTCTGGGTGGACTACCTTTGGACGGACTGGACGTCTCCGCGTTCCAATGCGCGGCTCCGAGGGGGATGTAAGCTCCGCGCCGGCCAAGCCAAATCGGGGGCGAGCTGTCATCGTGCAGCTGCAGGTCACCCGCGCGGTACGCCTCGCATCCGTCTCTGCTCCAACCCTGCGGCGCGAGGCCAGGGCTCTCCTGGGGGCGTGTCCGCTCTGGGGGACGGGCCGCGCTGAGAACCACCATTTTGGGACGTGAGGACGGAATCCTCGGCGTTTGTTCAGTGTCGATAACGTAAGAACGCAAACCGCGCCTGTAAACCCCTCGGCCCGAACGGGCCACGGAGGGAGTACGGACGAGCAGCCAGATCGTTTCACGCCCATGCCGTGGGATTCAGCCGACACCCCTCGTCAACCGGGGGGCGGCGCTCGCTGTTCCCGTGGTTTTCGCGCGCGTGAGTGTCTCAGGGGCGCTCGACGGCGATCACGTAGCGGGCCGGGTCGAGGCTGTGGTCGGTGAAGACCCAGAGCGCGCCGTCGCCGCAGCGGTAACGCTCCCCGCCGCCCTCTCGCCACACGCAGTCGCCGATCGCGTCCCGCATCGCGTGGATGTGGTCGCCCACCGCGAACACGGTCCCGCCCAGGCGCACGCGCTCGAGATCTCCCATCGAGGCCTCTACGCGGCGCACGCCTTCGTCGTCGAGCCAGACGCGGTAGGGGCCGAAGCGGAGGCTGCGCGGGGTGGCGGGACTCTCCGGGAGGCCGAGCGCGCGCAGCTCTTCTTGACTCATGCCGATGCGGATGGGCCCGAGCTGCGCGCCCGCCACCACGGCCAGCGGCTCGGGAGCCGGCGGCTCGGGCGGAGGCGCGGGCGGCTCCGGCTCGGCGAGCTCCGCGGGCGCGGCCTCGGGAGCCGGCTCGTCCGGCGCCTGCGCTTCTTCCGTGGAGTCCTCGGCCGCGCGCGGCGCTCGGGCCGCCTCCGGCTCGCGTGTCTCCGAGGCGCCACAGCCGACCGCGAGGACCAGCGCGAGCGAGGAGACGAACCGCGACGAGACGGAGAGCGAGGTCGGCCGAGCACGCATGCTGGCCGACTCATACCCTGACGCGCAGCGGAGCGCACGCCTCGCGAGACCGCGCGGCCGAGACCCGATCGCGTTCAGGCGAACGCCGCGCGCACGGACTCGTCGTAGTTGAGCCAGCTGTCCTTCTCGGTCAGCAGCTCGTCCGCGATCTCCTGGACCTTCTCCTGCGCTTCATCGACCTCGGGGAGGGTGAAGACTTCGGAGGGACCGGTGCGGTTGGGGTTCCACTTGATGAACACGTTGGCCTTGGGGAACGTGTCCTTCAGGCGCTTGCGAAGCTCGATCTGGAAGTCACGCGCGCTGACGTCGCGTAGGAGCCCGACGGGGTCCACGTCGCGGAAGAGATCGGCGTTCGCCGTGTAGTCGATGGTCGTGAGAGAGACGTTCGCTGTGGTGAGGGACAAAACTCCTGTTTCCTTTCGTAGTCGAGTCACCGTACTAACGCCATGGGCCGCCGGACGCAATGATTCGCGTTCGACACACCGACGCGCGCAGGCGCCTCAGAGATCGTCGTCGACGTCGGCGAGAGCCGCGAGCGATGCGAGACCCAATCGCAAGGCGGCTTGCAGGACCGCTTCTTCGGGGCTGCGCCTGGCGCGCTCCGGGTCGACCACCGCGCGAGGCAGCGTCGGCGCCAGAGCACGCGCGCGAGAGACCAGGCTCCGCGGCACCTCGATGCGCAGCGCGTCCGGATCGGAGGGGATCGGCACCAGCGCGGAGGGGGCGCTGATCACGGTGTCGTGAGTGGCCATCTCCTTGGCGGTGTCGGCCGCCGGGTCGACGGGCACCTTCAGCGGCTTGCGGCGGCGTCTCGGCGCCGTCGAGGGAGCGGCCGCCTGGCTCGCCGGCTTCGGCGTCGGCCTCGGCGGCAGCGGCGCCGGCGGCGGCCGCGACGGCGCGGCCTGGGCCATCGCGGCGGGCGCGCCACGCGCTGCGGGCGCTCCCGGGGCAGGCGTCGCAGGCGGACGCTTCGGCGCGGGCGGCCTGGGAATGGACGGCTTGGCGGCGGGCGGCTCGAACACCGGCAGCGGCGGCGCGACGTCGCGCTCGGCGGCCCGCTCCACGATCGGCTGCTGCCCCGTGACCTCTCCGCCGTCGCGCGCGAGCAGCACGCGCTCGTACATGATCTCGTTCCGCTCGTCGAACTGGAGCAGCGAGAGCAGGAGCCTGCCGTTCGTCTTGCCCTGCGCGCGGCCGACGCCCTCGAGGACCGCGGTCCCATCGGCGAGCTGCACGGCGAAGCGCACCCACTCGCCGTCCGCGATCGGTCGCTCACAGGGCACGCGCACCGAGGTGTCGTCGACGTGGTTGGCGAGCTCCTCCACGGCGTCGGCGACGTCGGTCCAGCGGGTACGGATGTCGAGCGTCTCGCTCATGGGCCGCAGGCTACCCGGGCGCGTCTCCTGCGGGAAGCAGCTCCGGCAGCACGGCCCAGAGCGCCGCCACGCAGTCCGCCGCGAGGTTCTGGCAGCGGGCGGGAGACCAGCCGTAGACCGGGTCCGGGTGATTCGACGCGTCCTTGAACGGCTGCTCGAGCGTCATCGCGAGGCCGCCGAAGCGCTCCGCCACCCAGTTGGTGCAGAGCCGGAGGTTCGCCTGCCCCGGCGCTGCGGGGGCGTAGCCGTGCTTCGTCTGGAAGTCGGGGCTGATGCGCTCCAGGGCGCCGCGATACTCCTCCAGCCAGCTCGCCTGCCGAGGGGTGAGCGAGGGGATGCCGTCCGCCCCGGCGATGAAGTTGTACGGAAGCTCCTCGTCCCCGTGGACGTCGAGACAGAAGCCCACGCCGGTCTGCTCCATCCGCTGGCGCACGAGGAAGACCTCCGGGCTCGTCTCCATCGAGGGCTCCATCCAGGCCCGGTTCAGGTTCTCGCCGGCCGCGTTCGTCCGGAGGTGCCCGCGTCGGCTGCCGTCCGGGTTCATGTTCGGCACCACGTGGAAGGTCGCCGCCTCCCGCAGCCGCCGCGCCACTGGATCGGTGTCGTCGAGCATGCGCGCGAGGAAGCCCTCCATCCAGTGCTCCGCCATGGTCTCGCCCGGGTGCTGCCGCGCGATGACCCACGCTTGCAGGGGACCGTCTCCGAAGCGCAGCAGGTCGAGATCCTGGCCGTCCAGGGTGTGACCCAGCGACTCGAGCGTCACGCCGGGCTGCCGCTGACAGCGCGCGATCAGGTCCGCGTGTCGCTCCATCGAGAACGGCGCGAAGTACGCGAGCCACACCGCGTCGTCCCCGCCCGGGTGCCGGATGACGAGGTTCGTCCCGTCGTACTCGGTCGGCACGCGCACCCACTGCTTGCGGTCCGTGGACGCGACGGCGCGGTAGCCCTCGTACCCGGCGCGGTAGCTGCCCTCGTGCGCGTTGACGATGCGCACCGTCAGGGGCGCGCGGCCGTGGCCGGTCACGCGGAAGTAGAACCACTGCATGAAGCGGCCGCCGACGTCCTTGCGGATCCGGACGCGCACGTCGTCCGGGCCGTCCGCGGCCACCCGATCTCCGTTGCCGCCATCGAAGGCGCTGCTCACTCGAATGGACACGCCGACGAGCATGCCACGTAAGATTGGGGGCATGCCCACCGCCCACGTTCACACCGACGCGCCCGCCTTCGACGAGGCCCGCGCGCGCTTCGCCACCGAGCTCTCCCGCGCCATCGCCGAGGTCACCGGCAAGCCCGAGAAGTGGGTCATGACGATCCAGACCGCGGCCCAGCTGACCACCTTCGGCGGCGCGGCGGGCGAGAGCTGCTACGTGCGCGTCGTCAGCATCGGCGGCTTCACGTCCTCGCAGGCCGAGGCCTTGATCGCGCAGATCTGTCGGCTCGTCGAGGCGCACCTCGAGGTGCCGGGGGCCCGCACGTACGTGGAGCTCGGCGACGCGGAGCCGCACCTCTTCGGTCACGCCGGCCGCACGTTCGCCTGAAGCTTTTTCGGCATCGCGGGCAGGGGCAGCGGGTCGGCGAGCAGGACCCCGCGATCGAGCCCGCACATGGTCCGCAGCATGCGGGTGCGAACGTAGGGCGTCCGACACGCGATCCCCATGAACGCGTCTCGCAACCACCCCAGCCAGCGCTGATCGCTCTGGAAGAACGGCGTGAGGAAGCGGGTGGCCCACTGGTAGTAGCCGAGGTGGTGTCTTCGCGTGCGGGAGTACGCCGCGAGGGCCGCGTGCACGCTCTCGGCGCCGGCGAGCGAATCGGCGAGCGCGAGCGCGTCGACCAGCGCGAGGTTCGCGCCCTGCCCGAGCTGCGGGCTCGTCGCGTGCGCCGCGTCGCCCAGATAGACGACGCGCTCCGCGTGCCAGGGAGAGAGCACCACGTCCCAGTACTGGGCGAGGAGCACGTCCGCGGCGTCGTCGACCTGCGCCAGCAAGGGGCCCGACGCGGGCTCGAGCGCCTCGAGCTGTCGCTTCCACGCGTCGAGCCCGCCGTCGCGCCAGCGCTCGACCGCGTCCACGCGGACGGACCAGAAGAGGCTGACCAGCGGCGCGTCGCCGCGCGGGCCGAGCCCGGACGGCAGGAGCCCGAGCATGTGCCCGGTGCCGTCGACCCGCTGGAAGAGCTCGCGGTCGAACTGGCCGTCGCGGTCTTCGCCGATGAACCAGAGCGCGCCCCACGGGTAGGGCGTGGCGCGCCGGGTGAGGCGCGTGTCGTCGCGGAGCTGCGAGCGCGCGCCGTCGGCCACCACGACCAGGTCGTGCGGCCCGTGGCGCTCGCCGTCCCGGTCGATCACCACCCGCCGGTCGCGCTCGAGGGCGAGCCGCTCCACCGCGACCCCGCATCGAAGCGTGACTCCCTCCTGCGCCCGCGCCGCGTCGAAGAGCACCTCGAAGAGCACCCCGCGGTGCAGCCCGAGCCCGAAAGCGCGAGGGTGATAGTCGGCGTAGCAGAGATCGAGCACGGTGCGCCCGGCGCGGGTCAGGCAGCGCAGCCGATCGATGCGCGCGCCTCTGAACAATACGGGCCCGAGGAGCCCCAGCCGCGCCAGCGCGCCCATGCCCGTCGGCTGCAAAGTGATCCCCGCCCCGACCGGCCCCGGATCCGCCACCGCCTCGTAGACCGTCACCCGGTGCCCCTGTCGCGCCAGCGCGATCGCGGCCGCAGCCCCGGCCGTCCCGCAGCCGATCACGCCTATGTCCAGAGCAATCTCTGTTTCGTCTTCTCGCACCGCTCGTGTAGGATCGCACACCAGAGGCCGCCCGGCAGGGGAGGGTGGCGGGGAGGGAAGGGATGCTCAGAGGAATGTCCGTGCTGCTCGCGATCTGTGCGGTCGGTTGCGATGGCGACGTGGCGTCGGTCGACGCTGGAGGTGGGGATGCCCGCGTGCGCGATGCGCGGGTGGATGATCTGTGCACCGCCGACCGGGAGTGCGACGACGGCCTCTATTGCAACGGGCGCGAGCGGTGCCTCCCGGGCTCGGACGCCGCCGACGCGCGGGGCTGCGTCAATCCAGGCGCCGACCCGTGCCTGGAGGGGCAGAGCTGCGATGAAGATCGGCTCCGATGCATCGCCGACTGTGGCGCCTCCCGGGATGCTGACGGGGATGGTTTCGAGAGCGTCGACTGCGGAGGCACGGACTGCGACGACGCCGACGCGACCGCCTTCCCTGGCGCCGCAGAGACGTGCGACATGGTCGACCAGGACTGCAACCCTGACACCTTCGGGGACGACGGTGACGCAGACGGTGACGGCTTCGTCAGCGTCATGTGCTGTAACCGGGGTGGCGATCTCGCGCTGCGCTGCGGCGACGACTGCGATGACATGCGGGCCGACGTCCATCCCGGCGTCACCGATGGCTGCGGAAACGGAGACGAGGATTGCGACACGCGGATCGACGAAGATCCGACGCTGACGATCTACCCCGACGTCGACGGTGACGGCTTCGGCGTGAGCGAAGGGGCGGCGATGGCGTGCACGGCGGCGGGAGGCTACGCGCTCAACGACCGAGACTGCGACGACGCGCGGGCGGATGTGCATCCGGGCGCCCGCGAGGTGTGCAACGCGCGCGACGACGACTGCAACGCGATGGTCGACGACGCGGAGCTCGGCTGCGACTGCACCGACGGCGAGCGCAGGAGCTGCGGCCGCACCGACGTCGGCGACTGCGCGCTCGGCGTCCAGACCTGCGTCGGCGGTCGCTGGGGTGCCTGCGACGGCGAGGTGCAGCCTCGGAACGAGGTCTGTGGTGGCGGCGACGAGGACTGCGACGGGATGACCGACGAGGCAGACTCCCTCGGCGGATCCGTCTTCTACGCAGACACGGACGGTGACGGCTACGGCGACTTCTTCGCCCCGATCCGCGCTTGCTCCATGCCGGCGGGCACGGTCACGAATGCTTCTGATTGCAACGACAACGATTCACGGGTCAACCCCGCCCAGACGGGGTTCTTCACCGAGCCCGCGTGTCGGGACGGATCCGCGCCCATGGCGGGGCCGTGTCCGGGCGAGACCGGCTTCTCCTTCAGTTGCTGGGCTTGCAATGGCCGGCTGCCGGTCGACTCGGAGTACGACTACGACTGTGACGGCGGCGCGGAGACTCAGCCCTCGAGCGCGTTCTGGAACTGCGCGGGAGCTTGTCTCTCGCCGAGTCCCCCAGAGCCGGTAGCCGCGCACCCCGCGAGCATGTGCGGCCGGCTCGTGGAGTTTCGCCGTTGTATGTCCGATTCGTTCGGAGGGTGCTCGGCCGTTCGGGAGGAGGACCGACTACCGTGTCGCTGAAGGGCGACGACGCCGCGGGATTCTGCCGCCCATCTGCTGTCCCGGGTGACTAGCCCACGGGCTCACATCGGGAAGCAGACCTGACCGCTGCCGAAGGGCGCTTGGCAAGTGTAGCTGTCCGGGATGCGGCACATCACCGAGGCGGTGCAGCTGTCCATGCAGACCGAGCCTCCCTGGCAAGCGGAGCCCGCGGGGCAGGTGCCGCCGGCGCCGCAGCCCTGTACGCAGTAGCCGCCCACAAAGTCGGGCAGGCCAGTGCCCGGGCTCAGGAGCCAGCAGCCGCCGTTCTCGTCGCCGGCGCAGTCCGTCAGCCAGCGGCAGGGTGCGCCCACGGCGCCCGTGCCGGTGGCGGCGGGCCAGCACTCGCTGACGGCGTCGGCGTCTCCGGTGTCGTAGCAGCGGTAGCCGTCCGTGCGGCAGTCGGCGTCGGTGCCGCAGGAGTCCACACAGAGGCCCTCGGTGGCCATGGCGCCGATGCTGCAGTGGCTTCCCGCGGGGCAGGAGGCGGGGCCGGTGCCGCCTGCGGTGCAGCCGGTCAGGAGGCAGTAGCCCTCGTTGAAGTCGTTGCGGGGGCGGCGCACGCAGACGGCCCGCTCGCCGCCCGCGCAGTCGTAGACGCCCGCGCAGGGATCGCCGACGGCCGCGGTCCCGGTGCCGGCTGCCCAGCACTCGTCGCGACCGTCTTCGTTCGCGTCCCAGCAGGCGTAGCCCGACGCGCGGCAGTCGGCGTCGGTGGTGCAGTCGGGGGTGCAGATGTTGACGGGGTCCATGGCGTCGCCAAAGTTGCCGCAGTGGCTGTTGGCGGGGCAGTCGGAGTCCGTCACGCACTCGACCTCGTAGCAGAAGCCGCCGAGCGAGCCGGTGGCCTCCGTCAGGCATCGTCCGTCGACGCCGCCTGCGCAGTCCCAGGCGCCCACGCAGGGGTCACCGATGTCGCCCATGCCCGTCGCGGCGGGCGCGCATTCGTCGACGCCGCCCGCGTCCTCGTCCGCGTTGTGGCAGGTGTAGCCGTCCATGCGGCAGTCGGCGTCGCTGGCGCAGTTGTCGACGCACGCGCCGTCGCCGCCGCCGGCGGGGATGAAGCCGCAGTGCCGGCCGGAGCCGCAGTCGGAGTCGACCACGCAGGTGCGCGAGCAGTAGCCCTCGCGCCACCCGCTGGACTCGCGGATGCAGAAGCCTTCCATGCCCCCGCCGCAGTCGCTGTGGGCGTCGCACGGCTCACCGGTCATGCCGGCGCCGTTCGCGAACGGAGCGCATTCGTCGGTGCCTGCCTCGTCATCGTCCTGGCACGTGTACTCGGGCCCGCGGCAGTCCGCGTCGTTGACGCAGTCGGCGACGCAGAGGCCGATACGGGTGAGGTCGTCGACGTAGGCGCAGTGCGTACCCACGGCAGCGCAGTCCGCGTCCACGCGGCACTCGCGGGTGCAGTAGCCGGAGTCCCAGGCGCTGTCGTACTCGGTGAGGCACTCGCCGGTGCTGCAGCCAGTGTCGTCGTTGCAGGGGCCGCCGATGGCGCAGGGCCCGCAGTCGAGGGGGGTGCCGCAGCCGTCGTCGCGCACGTTGACGCCGCACTCGCCGGGCATGCAGGTGTCGGGTACGCAGCCCGCGTCCGTGAGCCCCGAGTCGCCCGCGCCCGAGTCGGTGTCGGTGCCCGAGTCGGTGTCGGCGCCGGAGTCGGTGTCGGTGCCGGAGTCGGTGCCGGAGTCGGTGACCACGCCGGTGTCGGGATCGTCACCGCCGTCCCGCATGTTCATGCCCGAGTCGAGCGGATCGACGCCGCTGTCGGGGGGAAGAGACTCGCCGCCGTCGCAGCCCGCGAGGGCCAGCGCAGCACAGATCGAAGCCAAGAGCGCGGTGCGCGTGTTCATCATCATCCTCCCCGGCGCCGGCTCACCCACCGGCGCAAGCTCATCGTGGGCTCCACACACGGACCCCGGCCCTCGGATACGCAAAGAGAGACGACGGATCCCACCGCCGTGTGAGCGATCTCAGCCTGTTCAGTTACAGGTGATGTTGGCGCGGACGGCGCCGCCGCTGGCGATGGCGCGCTCGCAGGCCTCGCCGAAGAGGCTGAGCTGGGCGCGGCGCTCGTTCGTCCAGTCCCAGCCGTCCTCACGCGTGGGATCGCGCGGGATGGAGTCGCCCGAGACGAGGACCTCGACCACGTCGTCCTCGTCGGGCGGGATGGGCACGGCGAAGACGCACTGGACGAGGTCACGCGTGATCTCGGACAGGAGCGACTCGAGCAGGCCGGGATCACTCGCGTCGTAGAAGCGGCGCGGCTCGCTGTCGGGGCGCGGGCGGCCGCCGGTGACGGCCATGACGTCGAGGAGCTCCACCTCGGGGTCGGTGCTCGCGATCCCGACCACGTAGACGTCGACGCCGTGCTCCTCGTGCGCCTCGCGGATCACCTCGAGCGCGTCGGCGCGCGGGGACTCGCCGCAGGTGGGGGCGCCGTCGGTCGCGACGACGATGAACTGGGCGTTGTTGTCGTCGGCGCGGGCGAGCAGGGCGTCGAGGGCCTGCCGGGTCGCGACCGCGACGGGCGTGCCGCCGTTCGGGTTCCAGCGGCTGAACTGGCTGATCACGCCGGGCGCCCGGCCGGGGCCGATCTCGACGTCCAGGCCCGAGAAGACGTCGCAGGGGCCCTCCTCGGCGCGGATGGACTGCGAGGGAAAGAACTTGGCCCCCACCCCGATGCGGTCGTCGAACACGCTGAGCGCGTTGCCCATCGCGCTCTCCAGGATCTCCCAGCGGGAGCGCTCGCCGCCGACCGGGGGGCGGCCGTCGAACGCCGCGAGCATGCTGCCCGAGCGGTCGACGACGAAGACCACCTCCACCGTCGAGGGGTCGAGCGCGACGATGCCGGGCACGCAGACCGGCGCCGCGTCGACGCCCGCGTCGAAGCCGGAGTCGAGGGTGACGGCAGCGTCCATGCCCGCGTCTTCGGCGGGCGGCGGGGCGGCGTCGGGCGGGTCGATCGCGAGATCCGTCTTCGATCCGCACGCGCTGGCGGCGGCGAGCCCGAGCAGGCACGCCGCGGTTCGGAGGTGGGGGAGGTTCATTCGGCTTCGCAGAGGATGTCGGCGGTGACCGTACCACCGGTCTCCGTCACGCGAGCGCACGCGCCCCCGAAGAGGGTGACCTCGCTCCGATCGGGCGCGGTGAAGTCCCAGCCCTCCGTCCGCGTGGCGTCGCGCGGGATGAACACGCCGTCGACGCGCAGCTCCACCGTCGCGTCGGCGGTGGGCACGGGCTCGAGGTCGAACACGCAGCGCGCGATGCTCTCGGTGATCGTGGTCAGCGCGCCGCTGAGGTCGTCGGTGTCGCGCACGCTGTAGAAGCGGCGGCCCGCGCCCTCCCGTGGGCGGCCGCCCGCGAGGGCCATCTCGTCGAGCACGTCCGCGAGGTCGGGCCGGCTCGGGTCGTCGATGCCGATGACGTAGACCGGGACGCCGAGGTCCTCGAAGAGCGCGCGCACCACCTCGATGCTGCGCGCGTCGTCGAGGCAGTTGTAGGGCGCGAAGGGGGAGACCGGGTCACAGAAGCGGTCTCGCGGGGTTCCCGTGCAGACGCAGCGCGCCGGAGGCACGCCGGTGTCCGGGTTGCAGTTGGGGCCGCCGTCGGTGGCGAGCACCACGAAGCGCGGGATTCCGGGCGCGGGGCGGCTCCCGTAGAAGGCGCGGATCTCCTCGAGGGCCGAGGCGGTGGGCGTGCCGCCCGCGGGCAACGTCGACTCGAAGAACGAGAGCACGCGGCGCGCGTTGTTGCGGGCGGGGCGCACGTCGACGCCGGGATCCACCACGCACGCCTCCTCGGGGGTCTCGGCGCCCATCGAGTCCACGCCCGGGTAGAACTTCGCGCCGAGCTCGAGCAGCGGGTCTTCGTCCGCGAGCAACACCTCGCCGAGCACCCGCCCCAGCACGTCCCAGCGAGAGGGATCGAAGGGCGTGGCGTCGCCGCCCGCGAGGTTGTTGTTCATCGAGTTCGAGCGGTCGATGGCGAAGAAGACCTGCGCGCCCCTCCGCTCGAGCGCGATCGGCTCGGGCATGCAGATGCCCGAGTCGATCCCGCTGTCCATCGGCGCGTCCATGCCGGCGTCCTCCGGCAGCTCCGCGTCGGGGATCAGCAGGCCGGTCTTGGCGCCGCACGACGCCGCGACGAGCGCGATCCCCAGCATCCCGAGGCGAGAGGCTCCCATTCGCATGCAGCGAGCATAGAGGCAGCGGTCCGGTCGAGCACGCGCAGCTTGCCGCCGTGCGTCCGTAGGGTCTAGCTTCCCGCGCGTGAGCAAAGAGCGCCGCGAGACGGACGAGAGCCCCGGAAACTTCGTGCGGGACATCGTCCAGGAGGACCTGGACGAAGGACGGCGGGACGGCGTGGTGACGCGCTTCCCGCCCGAGCCGAACGGCTACCTGCACATCGGCCACGCCAAGAGCATCGTGCTCAACTTCGGCCTCGCGCAGCAGTTCGGCGGCCAGTGCAACCTCCGCTTCGACGACACGAACCCCGAGAAGGAGAGCGTCGAGTACGTCGAGTCCATCCAGCAGGACATCCGCTGGCTCGGGTACGACTGGGGCGAGAACCTCTTCTTCGCGTCCGACTACTTCTCGCGGCTCTACGAGTGGGCCGAGCGGCTCATTCGCGACGGCAAGGCCTACGTGGACAGCCAGAGCCCCGAGGCGATCAAGGAGGGGCGCGGCAGCTTCCACGAGCCCGGGGTCGAGAGCCCCTATCGCGAGCGATCCGTCGAGGAGAACCTCGCGCTCTTCCGCGACATGCGCGACGGCAAGATCGAGGAGGGGGCGGCGGTGCTGCGGGCCAAGATCGACATGCAGTCGAAGGACCTGAAGCTGCGTGACCCGCTCATGTACCGCATCCGCAAGGTCCACCATCACCGGACCGGCGACGACTGGTGCATCTACCCGATGTACGACTGGGCCCACGGGCAGTCCGACGCGATCGAGGACGTGACCCACTCGATCTGCACGCTCGAGTTCGTCAACCACCGCGCGCTCTACGAGTGGTTCCTCGAGGCGCTCGACATCGAGAAGCCGCCGCGGCAGTACGAGATGGCGAAGCTGCAGCTCGACCACGTCGTGCTCAGCAAGCGGCGCCTGCTCCAGCTGGTCGAGGAGGGGCACGTCGACGGGTGGGACGACCCGCGCATGCCGACCATCCGTGGGCTGCGCCGCCGCGGCTATCCGCCCGAGGCCATCGTCGCCTTCTGCGAGCGCATCGGGGTCAGCAAGAACAACACGACCGTCGACGTGGGGCTGCTCGAGCACGAGGTGCGCACGGAGCTGAACGCGAAGACCCCGCGCTACATGGGGGTGCTCGACCCGGTGAAGCTCGTGATCGAGAACTGGAACGAGGGCGAGGTCTTCGACTTCGACATGGCCTTCCACCCGGAGGACGACAGCTACGGCACCCGGAAGGTGCCCTTCTCCGGCGAGCTGTGGATCGAGCGCGAGGACTTCCTCGAGGAGGCGCCCAAGAAGTGGTTCCGCCTCTCGCCGGGGCGCGAGGTGCGGCTCCGCTACGCGGCGCTCGTGACCTGCACGGGCTTCGAGAAGGACGCGGACGGCAACGTCACGCTCATCCGCTGCACGTGGGATCCCGAGAGCAAGGGTGGCCGCTCCCCCGACGGTCGCAGGGTCAAGGGCACGCTGCACTGGGTGAGCGCGGCGCACGCCGTCGACGCCGAGGTGCGCGTCTACGACCGGCTCTTCACCGACCCGAACCCGACGGGGCACGGGGAGCGATCGTTCCTCGAGTTCCTCAACCCCGAGTCCAAGGAGGTCCGGCGCGGCTGCAAGCTCGAGCCGGCGGCGGCGGAGCTCGAGCCGGGCACGCGGCTTCAGCTCGAGCGGCTCGGGTACTTCGTCGCGGACGAGGTCGACCACACGAAGAGCACGCCGGTCTTGAACCGGACCATCACGCTCAAGGACACCTGGGCGAAGATCCGCGGGCGCTGAGCGGCCTCAGACCGCGGCCCGGGCGGCCTCCACGCGCTCGCGCAGCTGTGGGGCGCGCCGCTCGAGCAGCGGCAGGAGCGACGGCAGCGTCTCCTCGATCAGCTTCGCGTAGCTGATCGCGAAGAAGTACGTCAGGTGCTGCAGGATCCACGCGTCGAGCGCCTGCACCGCGTCGGGCAGCCCCGAGGCGCGCTCGATCTCCGCGAGCGCGACGCGGGTCTCGCTGCGGAAGAGCTCCACCTCCCGGAAGCCGAGCTCCGCGTGCAGGAGCAGGTGCATGCCCGCGGCGACGAGCCGTCGATAGGTCTTGAGCTGCGAGCGCACCATTCGCCCCGCGAGCTCGCGCGCCTCGTCGTCGCTCAGCGCGTCGTCGAAGCGGTAGCGGACGCCGCCGTCCTCGCCGCGCGCGCGGAAGATCAGGTAGTTGGCGTTCGGGTGGCGGCGCGCGGCGTCGAGGATGGTCTCGTCCAGCGCGCCCGGGTCGTCCACCCGCCGTAGATCGTCCAGGCGATCCCGCCCCACGACCATCTCGCGGTCGGGCGTCACGATCAGCGCCTCGCGCGGCCCACGGCGCGTCTCGATCACCTCGACTCGTAGGTCCAAGCGTCCCCCCCGCTCAATTCCCCCTACGAGGATGAACGAGGACCGCCCCTGCGTCACGGCCAACAGGTCACGGGCAGCGCGCGACGCGCGTGTGGGTCTGGCCGTCGCGCTCCCACGCGATCACGAGCCCGCGGGCGTCGCCCCGGAGCTGGGCGGCGCGGGCGCCGGGCGCGACCACCACCGGGGCTGCGCGCTCTCCGGCCTCGTTCACGCGCGTCAACCAGACGTCGCGGTTCGAGGCGTAGAGGAGCGCGATCGCGTCGCCCGCGCGGCGGGCCACGACGGCCTCGGGGCGCGACGTGGGCTGGGTCGCGAGGAGCGCGCCGTCGGGCCCGTGCAGCCAGAGCCCGGTTCGATCCGGGGCGCGGAAGAACAGGGCGGGCGTCTCTCCCACCGCGAGCGCCTGGGGCGTGCCCGGCGCGGGCTGGGCGTCCGGCTCGGCGCCGCCGCGCAGCGTCCACACCTCGGCGCCGCGCGCGGTCCAGCTCGCGAACGCCCGCCTTCCCTGTCCCGCCAGCAGCGGCGCGGCCTGCGCGACGGCCTGGCGCCGGACCTCCGAGACCCGGCCCGTGAGCAGCTCCGCGCGGAGGAGGACGAGGGCGGGTCCGACGCGCCCGAAGAGCCACGCGTGGTCGCCGACGACGCGCATCACGGGGGTGCGCAGCGCCACGGGGAGCGCCAGCCGGCGGCGCTCGGCGCCCGCGCGGTCGACGAAGAGGAGCACGCCGCTCCCTTCGTGCAGACCCGCGATCACCCAGCCGTCGCGGTCGTCGTCGATGGCGTGGACCCGATCGAGCGGCAGCGCGTGCGTCTCCTCCTCTGCGCCCAGCGTGAGGAGCTCTGGACCCGGGCGGTGTACGACCAGCGCGGCGTGGCCGAGCGAGGCGTCCCCGAGCACGGGATCGGCGCCGTCGTGCGCGCGGGGCGTCTCCAGCGTGCAGTCGGGCAGGGCCACGCGCGCGGGCGCGGGCTCGGCGCTCGAGGACGTCGGCGCCGCCGCGGGCTCGCAGCCGAGGGTGAGCAGGAGGATGCAGAGGGCGATCCGCACCGGCGCATGGTCGCGACAGAGGCGGCCCGAGGGCAAGTGGACGCGCGCGCGGGGCGGACCGACAGTGAGCACATGACCCGAGCGGAGTTCGAGACGCGCGTGCCCGAGGGAGACGACCGGGAGCGCGAGGTGTGCACGCGCTGCGGCTTCATCGACTACGACAACCCGAAGATCGTGGTCGGGTCCGTCGCCACGTGGGGGGATCGCGTGCTCCTCTGTCGGCGCGCCATCGAGCCCCGCGCGGGGTTCTGGACGCTCCCGGCCGGCTACCTCGAGCACGGCGAGACCCCGGAGGAGGGCGCGCGGCGGGAGGCGCGGGAGGAGGCGCTGGCCGACCTGTCCATCCGGGATCTCCTCGCGGTCTACACGGTGCGGCGCCTCGGTCAGGTGCAGCTGATGTATCGCGCGACCCTGCGCAGCTCCGAGATCGGCGCGGGGCCGGAGAGCGCCGAGGTCGGGCTGTTCGCCTGGGACGAGATCCCGCGGGACGCCATCGCGTTCCCCACCGTGCGCTGGGCGCTGGCGCACTTCCGCCGCGCGGAGGCGAGCGCGGTGTGGGTCCCGGCGACCAACCCCGAGGGGGAGAGCACGCGGATCGAAGACATGACGCCTGGAACCTGACCGCGCGTCGGGTGGGCCGACAAGCACGCTGGCTCTGGCGCGATGCCCGCAGCTGTGCGAGGTTCGTTGCATGCGCCCATGGCCGGTCGTGATCGGGTGCGCGATGATCGCCTTCGGGCTGCTCGCGTGGCTCGGAGAGACGCTCTCCGGGAGCGCGGGCTTCGCGGCGCAGGCCGCGCCGTCGCTCGCGGCGTCGCTCTGGGGCGTGCCCGGTCTGCTGCTCGGGGGCGGCGTGGCCCTCCTGCTGTGGGGGTTCACGGAGAAGGACGCGCGTCGAGACTGAACGTCTCTTGACGCGGCGCGCCATGAGGGCGTCTCGCGCGTGGAACGCTTCATGCCCTCTGATCTCTCCGAGGAAAGGAGAGCATTCATGGGAATCCGAAGAGGCAGAGGCGTGATCATCGCTCACCCGAGCCCAGGGCTCCGCATGCGGCTGGCGATGGCGTTCATCGACCGCCACCCCGTGTTCCTGTCCAACGGCGTCGCGGGGCTGCTGCGCCAGATCGGCGAGATCGTCGCAGGTCGTGCGCGGGCGCCGGAGGCCTTCGTGCTGGGCACCGAGGCGCTGACGGCGCTTCGGTCGGACCGCGCGTGGCCACAGATCGAGGCGTGGCGTCCGACGATCGTCGTGATCGGCGCCCGCCCGACCGCCACCGAGCCCGACCACCACGCGTTCCACCGCGCCCCGCACCCGTCGCGCATCCTGGACCTGCTGGCCGCGTGAGACGGTGTGCCACGAGCGCGGCATCGGGGGACCCCAGCGCGTGAGCTCCAGCCGAGTCAGGCCAGAGACGCCGTGTCGAGCGGACGTCGCGACGACGCAGCGCGTAACAAGCGACCGTCGCTCGAGCTGACGAAGCCGCGCGCTCGCAGCCACTCGCCCAGTCGATCTGCGTCGGGGTGGCCGGGACGGATCACGTTGTAGAGGTAGTTCAGCCCACGTCCCCGCGCCTCGCGCGCCAGCTGCTCGAGGATGTACGAGCCGACGCCGCGCTCCCGCTCGCTGGCGTCCACCGCGAGCAAGATCTCCGCGTCTCCCCAGTTCACGTCCAGCCAGCCGTAGCCGACCGTTCGGCCGTCGCGCTCCACGCGCCACCACTCGCCGGGGACGAGGCTGCCCTCGCTCGCTTCGGCGTAGCGTGGGTCGAAGACACCGGGAGGCGCGCCGCCGACGATGCGTGCCTTGTCACCGTCCCACTCCGCGGGGCTCTCGTGAATCCACGACATGCTCATCGCCACCTCCCGCTTTCACCTTGCGCCTCGGCGCCACGCCCGGTCAACCGCGGAGCATGCTAAGGACCAGGCGTGGCGCTGATCGAGATCCGTGGCCTTGTGAAGCGCTTCGGCGGCGAGACCGTGCTGGACGGCGTGGACCTCGACATCCACCGTCAGGAGCTGCTCACGATCATCGGCCCGTCGGGCTGCGGCAAGAGCGTGCTCCTGAAGTGCCTCATCGGGATCATCCGGCCCGACGCGGGCTCCATCGTCTTCGACGGCGAGGAGCTGACCTCGCTCCCCGAGCGGGAGTGGGTCCGGGTGCGCAAGCGGATCGGGATGCTCTTCCAGGAGGGCGCGCTCTTCGACTCCCTCTCGGTGGAAGACAACGTGGCGTACGGGCTTCGCGAGCACAGGCTCCTGCCCGAGCCGGAGATCGAGGAGCGCGTCTCACAGGCCCTGGCGCAGGTCAGCCTGCCGGGC
Source organism: Sandaracinaceae bacterium (assembly GCA_040218145.1). Classification (GTDB taxonomy): domain Bacteria; phylum Myxococcota_A; class Polyangia; order Polyangiales; family Sandaracinaceae; genus JAVJQK01. The sequence continues at coordinate 52,066 of JAVJQK010000047.1, forward strand.
ATCGAGAAGATGTGGCCGGCGAGCCTGTCCGGGGGGATGCGCAAGCGCGTGGCGCTCGCGCGCGCCTTCGCGATGCATCCTGACGTGGTCCTCTACGACGAGCCGACCGAGGGGCTCGACCCCGTCAACGTCACGCGCGTCAACCGCCTGCTCGACAGCCTGCGGACGGGCGAGGGGGTGACGACCGTCGTCGTGACGCACAACATGCAGAGCGCGTTCGGGATCAGCGAGCGCGTCGCCTTCATCCACGGCGGCAAGGTCGTGCAGGAGGGATCTCCGGCCGAGCTGAAGCGCTCCGGCGACGCGCGGCTCGCGCCCTTCGTCCGCGCCTCCGAGCTGCAGGCCAAGACCCGCCCGAGCGTGCCCGATGGTCCGGTTGGGTAGACTCTCGCCGTGGCACGCACCTTCACTCCCCAGACCCTCCCGTTCGGCCCCCCGGTCGCGCCGATGCTCGCCAAGATCGCCGCGGCGATCCCGCGCGCGGGCGCGCATCTGTTCGAGCCCAAGTGGGACGGCTTCCGCACGCTCGTCTTCCGCGACGGCGACCAGCTCCATCTCCAGAGCCGCGATCAGAAGCCGATGCTGCGCTACTTCCCCGAGCTGAGCGCGCCGATGCTCGCCCAGCTCCCGGACGCGTGCGTGCTCGACGGGGAGCTCATCCTCGCGCTCGACGACCGGCTCGACTTCGAGGCGCTGCAGATGCGCATCCACCCGGCGAAGTCGCGCGTGACCGAGCTCGCGGAACGGACGCCCGCGTCGTTCGTCGCCTTCGATCTCCTGGCGCTCGGGGGCGAGGACCTCCGGGAGCGCCCCATGAGCGAGCGCCGCGAACGGCTCGAGTCCGCGCTGGCCTCGGTGCGCGATCCGCTCTTCGTGACCCCCGTGACCCGTGACCCGGACGAGGCGGAGCGCTGGTTTCGTCGCTTCGAGGGGGCGGGGCTCGACGGGGTGATCGCGAAGCCCGAGTCGTTGACGTACCAGCCCAAGAAGCGGGCGATGCTGAAGATCAAGCACGTGCGCACGTGTGACGTGGTCGTGGCCGGCTTCCGCTGGCACAAGAAGGGCCCCGGGGAGCTGATCGGATCGCTCCTGCTCGGGCTCTACGATCTCGAGGGCGGGCTGCACCACGTCGGGGTGACGAGCTCGTTCAAGATGGATCAGCGGCGCGCCCTCGCGGAGGAGCTGGAGCCGCTGCGCGAAGGCGCGCTCGACGGGCACCCGTGGGCCGACTGGGCGCGGGCGCAGGGGGAGACGCGTCAGCCGGGCATGCAGAGCCGCTGGAGCGCGGGCAAGGACCTCTCCTGGGAGCCGCTCCGGATCGAGCGCGTGTGCGAGGTGAAGTTCGACCACCTGCAGGGCGAGCGCTTCCGCCACGCGGCGACGTTTCTCCACTGGCGGCACGACAAGGCGCCCGAGGAGTGCCGCTACGATCAGATCGCGGACGTGCCCCCGTACGACCTGGAGCGGATCTTCGCCGGCGCGCCCGATCTATGATGGGGCATGCGCTTGGCTCGCCCCACTCGACACTGCCTGCCCTCTCTTCTGCTCCTGCTGCCGCTCATCGCGCGCCCCGCCGCGGCGCAGGAGCGCACCGTCTTCGACTTCTCGGCCCCCGCGGCGGGCCAGCGCGGCGACTACGAGGCGAGCGCGGGCGCCGAGGTCGCCGAGGGCCAGGGGCGCCTCGCGGCGCGGGACGGATGGGCCGAGCGCGCTCAGCCGACGCGGGCGGCGATCGACGTGAGCAACGCGGGGATCGAGACCCCGCGCGCCGTGCTCTCCGTGCCGGTCGACGGGCTCCCCGCCGCGCTCCGTCGCGCGCTGGGCGTGGACGGAACCGACGCGACGGCCTGGCTGCCAGACGGAACGCGGCTGGACCGCCCGGTCGCGGCCGGGATCTCGAGCCCGAGCGCGCTCGGCGTCTTCCACGTCCGCGTCCCCACGCTCCCGGCGGGCGCGTCCTCGATCGTGCTCTACGCCGGCGATCGGAGCGGCGCCGCGGCGGTGGACGAGCTGGCGTTCTTCACCGACCCGACGCCCGTCGTCCGCACGTTCGTGACCGGGGCCTACCTCGCCACGAACGCGACGGTGGTGAGCCTGGTCGCGTCCAACGACGTGATCCTCGATGGCGCGGCCGACTTCTTCGGGGGCGCGCTCGAGAGCCGAAACCGGGCCGCGGGCGCGCTCGGGACCGAGATCGTCTCCGCGGGTCCCATCGCGGCGACCTGGCTCGGCGCGGGGGGCGACGCGTTCCCGCCGGAGTCCTTCGCCGGGCAAGCGTTCGTGATCCCCGCGCCGCGCTACGACGAGGCGCTCTTCGTCGTCGCGCCGTTCGGCGAGGCCACGCTCACCTTCGGCCAGCCCGGGCTCTCGCCGCAGGTGGTCGCGGCGGGGAGCGCGCGCCGCATCACGACCCTCGTGGCGGACGGGGCGAGCGTGCACTTCACGAGCGACGCCCCCGTCGTCGTGGTGCGCGGGAGCGACTCCGGGGACATCACGCCGATGCCGCCCGCGGCGACGCGGCTCATCGGCGTGGGCAGCGGATCGGTGCGCGTGGCCGCGGGGGCGAGCCCGGCCAGCCTCACCTACTACCTGTCCAGCGGCGCGACCCAGACCGCGACGGTGCCCGCCAACGGAGAGCTCACCCTCACCGGGGGCGCGGCGCAGGGGACCGGGGACGCCTTTCGGATCGTCAGCGACACCCCCATCGGCGCGATCACCTACGGCGACGGGGACGGGGGGGAGGCGGTCGCCTTCCTGCCGCCGACGCTCCTGGGCCGGGAGCTGGTCGTCCCGTTCGGGGCCCAGTTCGTGGCCATCGCGTCGGCGCTCCCGAACACGACGTGTCGGGTGCTGGCGGCGGACGGAACCGAGCTGGCGAGCGGGCGCACGAGCGCGTTCGCGCCGCCCGTGCCGGGCAAGCTCTTCTTCGGCAGCGCGACGAACGGCCTCAGAATCGCCGGCCCGGCCGCCCTCCGCTGCGACGCCGCGGTCTGGGCGCTCGCCGAGGACGCGTCCAGCGAGACGGAGAAGCTCCTCATCGCTTCGGTCGCGCATCGACCTCACCCCGGGGGCGAGGTGTCGTTCAGCGCCGGCGCGGCGGAGACCCGGTTCGACGCGGGCTCCGCGTGGGTGCGCACGCCGGGCTTCGCCCCCTCGCGGCCCATGGTGGGCGTCGCGTCGCTCGAGCCGGTCGAGGTGATCGACGGGGTCGGCGCCACGGTCGGCTACCAGATCTCGGTGGACGGCGGCGCGACGTGGTCGGTGCCGGCGGGCGCGGCGCTGCGGGAGGCGACGGAGGGTGAGGGCGCGGCCGCGACGGACTTCGCGGGGGTGTCGTTTCCAGAGACCGACGCGGTGCAGGTCCGCGTGCTCCTCTCCACCGACGGCGTGGACGACGCGGCCGTCGACGAGCTCGCGGTGGAGGCGACCCTCGTCCCGCCGCCCGCCGGCTTCGCGTTCGACGACATCGCCAGCCCTCAGCGGGTCGGGGTCGCGCACGACGTGACCCTGCGCCTGGTGGACGCGGCGGGCGCGACGGTGCGGATCGACGGCGAGGTGGAGATCGGGAGCGACCCCGCTTCCGTCTACCCCGGCACCACGGGCGCGCTGGTCGACGGCGTGGCGACGCTCTCGGTGACGCCGGAGGCGGGGGCGTCCATGGTCTTCCTCGTGGCGCGCATGGGCGACTCGCTGGTCGGCAGCTCGGCGCCTTTCGAGGTCGTCGCCGCCTCTTCGACCCGCACGCTCACGGTCGTGGACGGCGACGGACAGACCGGCGCTCCCGGCGCGGCGCTCGATGCCCCGGTCGCGGTGCGGCTGACCGACCCCGAGGGCGCGCCCGTCGTGGGCGAGCGGGTGACGGTCCGCGTGGTGGGCGGCGGCGCCGTCAGCCCGGAGGACGGCGAGACCGATGACGACGGGCGGCTGTCGGTCACGTGGACGCTCGGCGCGAGCGGGGATCAGCAGCTCCACTTCGCGCTCTCGGACGACGACGCGGTGACCGTCGTGGCCACGGCCCGCTTCGTGGAGGCGGGCGGCGGATGTGACTGCGCGGCGGCGCCCGGCCGTCGCGCGCCGCTCGGCGGGCTGGGCCTGCTCGCGCTGCTCTGCCTCGCGCTCCTCAGTCGGACCAGGGGTCGTAGTCGGGGTCGGGCGGCTCCTGCGGGGGCCGAGACGCCTCCGGCACGTGGCGCAGGTTGACGCGGACGCGGGTCCACGTCGTGTATCGCCCGCGCATGGCGTCGACGAGCACGTCGGCGGGCTCGAGGTGGGACGCCGCCACCGGGTGACGCAGCTTCCAGCGCTCGAGCCCGTCGAGCGCGTCGTCCTTCTTCGCCGCCTTGGCGATCACGAGGAGCGGGAACCTGGGCTTGCGGCGACCAGCCTTGGCGGCAGCGCTCTTGGCGGTGTGCGCCTCGGCGGGGCTGTCCATTTTCGGGCCGTCCTTCGCGCGTGAGGGCTGGACGCGCTTCGGCTCGTCGGCGCCCTTCTGGTAGTGCGGTGGCCACGGCGCGTCGCCGAGCCCCTCCGAAGCGTGTCGCTCGGCCAGCTCGAGCAGAGGCGTCAGCGAGCACGGCGCGTCGTCGATCCCGGCGTGGGGATCCCCGATCGCCTCGAAGCGCGCGGGCACGGTCACGAGCGTGAAGTCGCGGGGGTCGCACTCGAACAGCTCCTCCCACGTGACCGGCGTCGAGACCCGCGCGTCCTTCGTGGGGCGCACCGAGTAGGCGCTCGCGACGGTGCGGTCCTTCGCGTTCTGGTTGTAGTCGAGGAAGACGCCGTGACGCTCCTCCTTCCACCACTTGCTCGTCGCGATGCTGGGCGCGCGCCGCTCGACGTCGCGGGCGAGGGCCAGCGCGGCGCGGCGCACCTCGTCGAAGCTCCAGCGCGGGTGGATGCGCACGTTCACGTGCACGCCGCGGGAGCCGCTCGTCTTGGGCCAGCCCACCATGCCCAGGTCCTCGAGGGACGCGCGCACCACCTTGGCCACCTCGATGATCTGCGGCCACTCGACGCCGGGCACGGGGTCGAGGTCCACGCGCAGCTCGTCCGGGTGATCGAGGTCGTCGGCCCGCACGGGGTGCGGGTTCAGGTCGATGTTGCCGAGGTTGGCCATCCAGGCCAGGTCCGCCGCCTCGCGCGGCACGATCTCCTCGGCGCTCCGGCCGCTCGGGAAGCGGAGCACCACCGTGTCGAGCCACGCGGGCCGCGACTTCGGCGCGCGCTTCTGGAAGAAGAACTCCTCCTCCACGCCCTTCACGTAGCGCTTGAGCACGGTGGGGCGGCCGCCCGCGCCCCGGAGCGCGCCCTCCGCCACGGCCACGTAGTACCGGACGAGGTCGAGCTTGGTGTGCCCGGCCTGCGGGAAATAGACCCGGTCGGGGCTGGAGATGGACACCTCGCGGTCTCCCACCTCGAGGGTCAGTCGTTTCTTCGCGGCCCCCATGCCGTAGAACGATAGAGCGTCTCGTCCGTCTGGTCCTCTTCGCCGTGGGGGCCGAGCAGGTGACTCTCGATGACGGGTATGTGACGGATTTCGATGCTACCGTGTCCAGCGGGGGTATGGACGACCGCGAGCGGGATCGACTGCAGCTCGCCGCCGCCTGGAGCCGCGTGGTGCTCGGGGGGGTGGCGCTCGTATTGATGCCGCTCGTCTACCCTGGGCTAGGCGCGTACCGCTGGGTCTTCGGCGTCTACGTGGGCCTGTCCCTGCTGGGGCAGCTGTTCATCTGGAAGGGCATCGGCGGCATGCCCCGCGCGGTGCTGGGCGGCGTGGTCGACATGGCCGTGCTCACGTTCCTCGTGCACCGGATCGGCAGCACGGCGACGATGATGGTCTCCGTCTACTTCTTCGCGGCCATCCTCAACACGCTCGTCGTCGGCCGCCGGGTCGGGGTCTCGCTCGCGCTGTGCGGCGCGGCCCTCTACTCGATGGTCGTCGTCGCCGAGGCCAACGGCTGGATCCCCTATGGGCCGGACTCGCCGTCCTTCGCGGGCAACGCGCCGAGTCGCGTGGAGGCCGCGGTCACCACGGGGCTGCTGTCGACGCTGCTGGTGCTGTCCGCGGCGGTGGTCGGCTTGCTGGTCTCGCGGATCCGGACCCGCGAGGCGGAGCTGCTCGCGGCCAACACCAAGCTCGAGGAGCTGAGCCTCCGCGATCCGCTGACCCAGCTGTTCAACCGCCGCCACCTCATGGCCCGGCTCGAGGACGAGCTGGCCCGAGTTCGCCGCGGCGCCGAGCTCGCGGTGGTGATGATCGACCTCGACCGCTTCAAGCGGGTCAACGACCTGCGCGGCCACCAGGCGGGCGATGAGGTGCTCAAGCAGATCGCGCACGCACTCGCGGGGGCGACGCGCGAGGTCGACGTGCCCGGCCGATACGGCGGGGACGAGTTCGTGGTGATCCTGCCCGACACCGACTCCGTGGCCGCGATGCCCGTCGCGCGTCGCCTCGCCGAGGCGGTGCGCGCGGTGGGCGAGGCGTTCGACGCCGAGCAGCCGGTCACGGCGAGCGTGGGCGTCGCGACCGCGCGGGCCGACGACGACGCGCGCGGCCTCATCCAGCGCGCGGACGAGAACGCCTACCGAGCCAAGAAGTCGGGGGGCGACCGCGTCTCGCTCGCGCCCGTGATCGGCACCTCGGGGGAGTGGGACGCGCCCGTCTCCACCGGCGTGCGGCCCAAGACCGGCTGAGCCCGCACCCCTGGCTCAGCGCAGCTCTGGCTCTCGAGCCGGCAGCCAACCGGCGAGGGCGCGTCGGAGCGCGCGCATGGCCGAGGGCACGCTCGCGTGTCCACCCTCGACCGCGCTCTCGGGCCACGGGCGACGCTCGAGGACCCGCGCCCGGACCAGCGCCGCGTCCGCGGGGGCCATCGCGGGGAGCTCGCCCGCGTGCGCCTCGACGAGCGCGGTGATGGCCGACGCCGCGGACTCGTAGGGGCGCGGGCCGAAGAGGTAGGCCCGCGCCGTCTCCACCAGCTGGTCGCGGGTCGCGGGGCGCGGCTCGGGCAGATCCAGCGCGAGCGCGTCGTGCAGCGCCGGATCGAGCCGGAGGTCTCCCGCGCCGTCCAGCAGCGCGCGCTGGAGCGGCCAGTCTCGCGCGAGGTCCTCGCGCAGGCCCTCGACGAGCGCCTTCGCCTCGGGCGTCACCGGGCGGATCATCACCGCGGACGGCTCGCCGGTGCGCGCGCCGCGGGAGCTGCCGACCCGGACGAGCTGATAGCCGACGCTCCGCCGGAAGCGCAGCAGCTCCCGGGTCACGCCGAAGAGCGTCCCGAAGAGCGCGGGCGCGTCCTCCGCCGCGTGCGTCGCGTGCACGTGCTCGATGAGCCGGGTCGCGAGGCCGCGCCGGCGCAGCGCGGGGTGGGTCGCGATGCGCACGCTCCGGATCATCGGCAGGGTCCCGGCGCGAACCCGGCCCGCGTGCGAGATCAGGGTGTCGGGGAGGGCGTGCCCCCGGATCCGCGCCTCGCCCCGCGCGATCGCCTCGCACCTGGAGAGCGGCAAGGAACCTTCCTTCGCGACGAGGGTCGCCGCGACGACGCGGCCCCGGAAGCGCAGCGCGTGCAGCGCCAGGTTCGGCGCGTCGAGGATCCGCTGGAGATCGCTCGGCGTGGTCCGGTAGTGGGCGTGCACGAGCAGGCCGAAGAAGTCGCGCAGCTGCGTCTCGTCCGCCGCGAGCGCGTCGCGATCCAGGGTGACGGCCTCCACGGCGTCGAGCGTCGCCTCTTCGACCCCCGTCGCGGGCTCGGCGTCGAGCGCGAGCGCCCCGAAGAGCGCGCGCTCGAGCGGGTCGTCGTCGGCCCAGCGGATGGGCGCGCGGAGCCGGAGCTCGTCGAGCGGCCGCGCGCGGTCGCGGAGCTCTTCCACGAAGCGCAGCACGAAGCCGCGACCCGTCCCCTCGTAGCCGTGGGCCGTGGTGGCGAACGCGAGGCGCGCCTCGGGGTGCCTGCGCTCGATGGCGCGCAGCAACGGGACGGGGATCTGCGCCGCCTCGTCGACGACGATCACGTCCGCCTCCGCGTCGAGGAGCGCGGCCGGGGCCATGAAGCGGAGGCGCGCGGTCTCGGTCACGCCCGGCCTGCCCGTCGCGAAGCGGAACAGCTCGCTCACCGCCTCCTCGCGCGCGGCGCTCACCACCACCCGGACGTCCGCCGGCAGCGCGGCGATGGCGAGCCCGAGCGCGCTCGACTTGCCGCGGCCGCGATCGCTCAACAGCACGCTCACGCTCGGTGAGCGGCTCGAGAGCGAGGCGGTGAGGCGCGCGACGACCGCGGCCTGCTCGTCGGTGCCGCGGTCCGCCCGATCGGCGGCCTTGAGGGGCGCGGTATCCGACAGCGGCGCCAGCCAGCGCTCGACCCGACGAAAGAAGCGTACGCCGACGTCCTCCGGCGAGAACGGGTAGGCGGCCAGCCGCTCGCGTCCGGCCAGCGGCGGCGCGTCCGGCCAGCGCAGCACGAGCGCCCCGCCTCCCCGCACGAAGCCCTGCGTCTGGCCGAGCACGTCCGCGTCGAGGCCCGCGTGCACGTCGAGCACCACCGCGTCGAATGCGCCGCCGAGGAGCCGGCGGACGCCCGCCGCGGTGCTCGTCTGGAAGGGGACCTCGCCCGCGCCCACCCAGAGGACCTCGCGCGGATCCAGCGCCGCGCAGAGGGCGAGCGCGTCGCGCCGCGTCTCCTCCGGGGTGCCGCGGAGCATCACGCATCGGCGGGGCCGCATGCCGCATCTTCACCCGGCGCGCGGTCAGAGCAAGCAGGTCGCCGAGAAAGGCTGTCGGATGGATCCCGGAGCGCGACGTGGCGCGATTTCGGCGGGGCCGACGACGAAATGATGAATCATTTTCGGAGGAGCGACTCGCCGGAAGAGCGTCGCGTCCCGCCCGGCGAGGCGCCGGCATTGGTTTCTCAGCGACCTGCAAGCGCGCTTTGATCCGGACCGGCCGCGCGTGCAGAATGGCGCACCCCGAACGCGGCTGGAGGCCCCGGATGAGCACCGAGAAACACGGCGGAGACATCGTCGCCGACGTCCTGTCCCGTCACGGCATTCGCCACATCTTCACCCTCTGCGGCGGGCACATCTCGCCCATCCTCACGGGCGCGAGGGCGCGGGGCATCGACATCATCGACGTGCGCCACGAGGCGAGCGCGGTCTTCGCAGCGGACGCGGTGGCGCGCATGACCGGCGTGCCCGGGGTGGCGGCGGTGACGGCCGGGCCCGGGGTGACGAACACGCTGACCGCGGTGAAGAACGCGCAGCTCGCGCAGACGCCCTTGCTGATCTTCGGGGGCGCGACCGCGACGCTGCTGAAGGGGCGCGGCGCGCTCCAGGACATCGACCAGATCTCGCTCGTAAAGTCGGCCGTGAAGTGGGCGACCGCGGTCGGCACCGTGCCGGCGCTCGGCCCCACCGTGCACAAGGCGCTCGAGATCGCGCAGAGCGGCGTGCCGGGACCCGTCTTCGTCGAGGTCCCCGTCGACCTCCTCTACCCGGAGTCGATCGTCAAGGGCTGGTACATCAGCGAGAGCGGGATCGAGAACGCGAAGGGGCTCGGCGCGAAGGCGCTCGAGCTCTACCTCAAGGGCCACCTCTACAAGCAGTTCCACCTGCCCCACGTCGACCTCGATCTGCCCGAGCTGCGCTTGCCGCGCCGCAACGACGTGCACGATCAGATCGACCAGGTCGTCGCGCGGCTCCGACGCGCGGAGCGCCCGGCCCTCGTGGTCGGCAACCAGACGATGGTCAACTGTCACGACGCGGCCTCGCTCGCGGACGCGGTCGACAAGCTGGGCATGCCGGTCTGGCTCGGTGGGGCGGCCCGCGGGCTGCTCGGCCGCGACAGCGACATCCAGTTCCGTCACAAGCGCGGGCGAGCGCTCAAGGAAGCGGACGTGGTGATCGTCTGCGGCTTCCCCTTCGACTTCCGGCTCAAGTACGGGCGCGCCATCGGGAGCAAGGCCTTCGTGGTGCACGCCAACCTCGCCGAGGACGAGCTGCGCAAGAACCGCCGCCCCGAGATCGCGGTCCACACCCACCCCGCGGACTTCGTGCGCGGGCTGGCCGAGGCCTTCGGTCCGGGACGCGGGCGCTGGGACTCCTGGATCGCGGCCTGCCGCGAGCGCGAGGTGAAGCGCGACGCGGAGATCGCCGCGCAAGCCACCACCGAGGGCGAGCGGGTCGACCCCATCTACCTCTTCCAGCGCATCGAGGAGAAGATGGCCGACGACTCGGTCATCGTGGCCGACGGCGGGGACTTCGTGGCGACCGGCGCCTACATCCTCAAGCCGCGACGTCCCCTCTCGTGGCTGGACCCGGGCGTGTACGGGACCCTCGGGGTCGGCGGCGGCTTCGCGGTCGGCGCCGCGTGCGTGCGCAAGGACGCCGAGGTCTGGCTGATCTGGGGCGACGGCTCGAGCGCGTACAGCCTGGCCGAGCTCGACACCTGCGTGCGCCACGGGCTCGCCCCCATCGCGGTCGTGGGCACCGACGCCTCGTGGCAGCAGATCGCGCGCGATCAGGTCGAGATCCTGGGCGACGACGTCGGGACGACGCTCCTGCACACGGACTACCACGAGGTGGCGAAGGGCTACGGCGGGGTCGGTCTCCTGCTGACGGACGCGGCCAAGGTCGACGAGACCCTCGACGAGGCAAAACGGCTGTCGCGCGAAGGCAAGCCGGTGCTCATCAACGTGCACCTCGCGGCGAGCGATTTCCGCAAGGGCTCCATCTCGATCTGAGTCCATCTCGATCTGAGACAGGGTGCGCGATGGGTGCGCCGAAGGGTCGCGCTCGCGCAAATCGATCGCGGCCCCGAGTGCGCCAGTGCGCACGCTCACGGTGGCCTCCATCTTGCTCTCTTCGGGGCATGCAGGAAGCCGTGAGCACACCGGACACCGAGGGGGGACGTCCGGACACCGTGCAGACCCTCCTGGAGCGCGCGCAACGCCGCGCGCGCCGCGTCAGTGAGCAGTGCATGCGAACCGTCTCGACGGTCCGTGCTCCCGGCCCCGGGCCGGTGGAGCACGTCGACCCGAAGCGGCTCGCGGGCCTGTCCGAGGCGCCGCGGGACGTCCCTCGAGAGGACCGGTTCGCGGAGGATCTCGAGACGCGGGTGGGGCGCTGGGGGTAGGGGACCTCGCACGCGAGGAATGGGGGCTCCCAGCGCCCCGGGCTTCGGCCCGCGTGTTCGGACGCGCGTTCAGAGGAGTACGGAGGCGTACCCGACGAAGCTGTCGTCCGGCCGGATGTCCCAGCTCAGAGTGTGGCTCACGAGCCGGGGGTGCACGGCGCCCTCGAAGGCGCGCACCGCCTCCATCGTCGCGGCCGCGGCGCCCGGGCAGCACGCGCTCTGGTGCTCGATCCCGTGCGCGAGGGCGCGGCCGGGATCGCCCTGCTCGATGGCGTCGAGGAACCCGCGGTCGTTCTCCTCGCGCACCCAGCGCACCGCCTCGGGGCCGCGGCCGCGGGGCGCGAAGGCGTAGTTGGGGCCGTAGTGCGTCAGATCGGTCGAGCCGATGAAGACGGGGGCCTCCCCGGCCTCGCGCAGCGCGGCGCCGACGTGCCGCCCGATCTCCAGCGCGGCCGGCGCCATGGCGATCCCGAGCATGATCATGGGCGCGCCCGGGAAGTAGTGCGCGATGAAGGGCAGATGCAGCTCCACCGCGTTGTCCGGCCGGATCGGCTCGCGCGGCTCCTCGGCCAGCGAGAGCGCCTCCCGGAGGGTGGCGGCCATCGGGTGGGTGGCGATGCGCCCGAGCGGCGTCGCCCAGCCCTCGCCGACGAAGACGGTGTCGGGGCCGTCCGGCCCTCGGTGTGAGCCGAAGAGCACGACGACCGAGGGATCGGGGTGCGCGGCGGCGAGGCCTCGGTAGCCGCGGCCCGCGACGTCGCCCGAGAAGGCCCAGCCGGCGTGGGGAGCGAGCAACCCTCGATGCGGCTCCGATGCTGGCTCGGCGTCGGCGCCGTAGCGCTCGACCGCGTCGCGGCACGCGCCTGGGTCTCTCGGGTACCATCTTCCTGCGAGGGGGGCGGGGCGATCCATGGGGATGAACCTATCCACTCACAGGCTGAGGGCCACGCCCAGCCGGAGCGCCAGCGCGAGGCCCGTCGTGCCGACCACGGGCTCGGGGCCGGCGAGGCCGCGGTGGCCGACCAGGGTGGCGCCGAGATCGACGTCGCCGAAGATCGCGAAGCGATCCGAGGCCGCGAGCGCCGCGCGGACGGTCCCCACGAGGGCCAGGCTGGCTCCCTGACCACGCCGCGTGCTGCCTTCCGTCGGCCGCCCGGTGAGGGTGGCGTACCCGATGTCCAGGCGGACACCGGGGGACAGGGCCAACCAGGAGGCGACCTCCACCCGGACCGCGGCGAGCAGGCCCGCGGTGAGCACCCAGATCTCGGCCTGCCCGCTCGGGTGGTCCCCGGAGGCGAAGCCCACCCCGACGTCGAGCCCGAAGCGGAGCGGACGCGGCAGGTCGAACGCGGCCCCCACCCGCGCGCCGAGCGGCCAGGTGCCGGGCTCGGGGAAGCCGCGCGCCTCGAAGGCGAGCCAGAAGGCGCCGAGCCGCTCGGAGGCGGCCGTATCGCGCGCGGGACGCTCGCCGTCCGTGGGCCGCTCATCGGGCGCGGGCCGAGAGGGGAGCGGGACCACGAGGCTCCGGGTCGCGGGCGGCCGGGCCGCCGACGGCTCCCGAGGCTCGGGCGCCGCGGGTCGCTGCGTTCGACGCTCGCGCTCCGCGATGAGGTGCTGCAACCGTGCTTGCTCCGCCGCCGCCACCGCCATCGTGCGCGGGCGCATCTCCACGGCCAGCTCCGTCATGTCGACCGACTGGTGCACGCTGGGCCCGCCGTCCGCCGCGGCGACCACCACGAGCACCGTCTCGACGTCGCCGCACGCGGCGCGGAAACGCACCGTCAGCGGCGCGTCCGGGATGGGGTCGTCCGGCCCGAGGGCGAGCACGGTGACCTCGTCCACGCCGGCCAGGCCGAGCTCCAGCCCGAGCAGCCGCTCGAACCGCGGCCCTCCGAACGCGGGCTCGCAGCGGGGCACGAGGACCGTCGCCGCGCGCGGCTCCTCCTGCGCTCGCGCGTGCGCGCAAACGCTCAGGGCCGCTATCGCGAGCCAGGGGCCCAGCGCGTGACTTGTTCCGCCCAACGTCCTTCCGGGTGGCGGTGATGATACTCGTCCGCCGCCTCGCGCGCCTCCGCGGGGTGGCCAGCGCGCGCGAGCGCCTCGACGCGCATCGCCCGCGTGTCCTCGGCGAGCGAGGGGGGGAGCCCGAGCCGCAGGGCCCGCGCGAAGGCGTCGGCGGCCTCGCCGGGGCGATCGAGCCGCCGGAGCGAGAGCCGGCCGAGGGTGACCGCGGCCATCGAGGCCCGCGCGTCGCGGGGGTGCGCGTCGAGGAGCTGCCCGAGCCATCGCGCCGCCGCCTCGGGATCTCCGTCCGCCCGGGCCGCGTCGGCGCGATCCCAGAGCGTGTCCGCGGATGGCCGGCGCGGGATGGCGCGGCGGGGCGCGTGCGCCTCCGGCGTCGCCTCCACCGGCTCGTCCGGGGCTGAGTCCTCGGCGTGCTCCGCCGGCTCGTCCGACCTCTGCGCGACCGGATCCGGCTCGGCCAGCGCCTGCGCGGCCAGCGCCCGCGCGCCGACGGTGACCGACTGGCCCGCGGTGAGCCGCGCCACGCCGTCGGGCAGATCCCCGTGCCGCACGAGGACCACGCCCCGCTCGACCTCGACGTCGACCCGGGCGCCGTCGCGGCGGACGCTGAACACGGTCCCCACGACCTCCACCTGCGCGCCCGCCTCGATGACCCAGCGGCGGGGCCCGCCCGGCGTCACCTCGAAGCGCACGTGCCCCTGCGCGAGCCGGAGCGCCACCCGCTGGCCGGAGCTCTCGAGCACCTCGAGCGCGGCGTCGGCGCCGAGCTGCAGCCGTGAGCCGTCCGAGAGGGCGACCACCGGCCCCTCGACGCGGCCGGCCTCGCCGAAAGCGCCGCCGTCCGCAAGGGTCAGGGCCCCGGGCGCGCTCGGCCGCTGCGCGAGCACGAAGAGGGTGACGGCGGCCGCGGCGGCGAGGGCGCCGGCCAGCTTCCAGGGCGCGCGGCTGGGCGCGGGGGCGCGGCGCCGGGCCGCGATCGCGCGCCAGTTCGCGTTCAGGCGCGCCTCGTCGACCACGCCCTCGGTGAGCGCCCCCAGCGTCGAGGCGTCGTTCTCTCGGCTCACGTCGTCCATCCTCTCCCCGAGCGCGCGACGTCGATCGCGCTGTCGGCCGCGCTCAGGCGCCTCTTCATGGTCGCGGTGGAGCAGTCCAGGGCGTCCGCCGTCTCGCGGATCGACCAGCCCTCGACCCGGTGAAGCAGCCACACCATGCGCTGCTCCACCGGCAGCGTGGCCAGGATCCGGTCGAGCTCGGCGAGCTCCGCCCGCAGGTCGGGGCGGGTCCCGTCCACCGCCCGGGCGGCGAAGCCGGCGTCGTCCGCGCCCCGGTCGAGCTGCACCAGCGACAGCAGCTTGCGCCGCCGCAGGTGGCGGCGGACCTCGTTGAGCGCGATCCGGGAGATCCACGCGCGAAAGGCCCCGCCGTCGCGGAGCGAGGAGAGCCGGCCGAAGGCGATCACGAAGGTGTCCTGCACGATGTCGTCCGCGTCCGCGTGACGGCCCACGAGCCGCACGACCGCCGACGTCACCGCGAGCGCGTGTCGGCGATAGAGCGCCTCCTCGGCCCAGCGATCGCCGCCGACGGCGCGATCCACCAGGGTGTTGTCGTCGATACCGTCGGCCACCGAAGCGGGTCTCCCGCCCTCGCGAGGGACCAGCGCCAGGATCCTCGGGCGCTCGGGGTCGTTCACGCACACAGGATGCGCGCGGAGCGGCCAGATGGCTCATATTCACGAAAGTGAGCCACCTCGGTCGCCACCGACCCTCTCCCTGCGGCATGCGCTGGATCCTCCTCGCGACCGTCGCCAGCGCCGCGTTGGCAGGCGGCTGCGCGATCGACCACGCGCTGCTCCCGAGCGACGCGGGGCACGACGCCGGTCCGAACGCGGACACCGACGGCGACGGCATCCGCGACGAGGACGAGGGCGCCTTCGAGCAGCGCGACTCGGACGGCGACGGCACGCCCGACTACCGGGACCTGGACAGCGACGACGACGGCATCCCCGACGCGCGCGAGGCCGGCGACGCGAACCCGGCCACGCCCCCGCGCGACTCGGACCGTGACGGGGCACCGGACTTCATCGACCTGGACAGCGACGACAACGGGCTGCCCGACCACGTCGAAGGGGAGGGCGACTTCGACCTCGACGGCATCCCCAACTACGCAGACCTCGACGACGACGCGGACCTCGTGCCGGACCGGCTGGAGCTCGACGGGGTGCTCGACCCGCCGATCGACTCCGACGGAGACGGGCGGCCGAACTTCCGGGACCCCGACAGCGACAATGACCGCATCCTCGACGGCGACGAGTACGGCGCGGACACCGACCGCGACAGCCTCGACGACATCGAGGACCTCGACTCCGACGGGGACGGGATCCCGGACGCGCGCGAGGCGGGCGACGACGACGTCTTCTCGCCGCCCTTCGACACGGACGGCGACGGCATCCCGGACTTCCGTGACCTCGACAGCGACGCCGACGGGCTGAGCGACCGCGCCGAGGTGGAGGGCGGCACGAGCCCCACGCGGTCCGACACGGACGGCGACGGCGTCTCCGACCTCATCGAGCGCGCGGCCGGCACCGATCCCAACGACCCGCGCGTGAGCCCGCTGACCCGCGGCGACTTCGTGTTCGTGGTGGACTACCGCATGCCGCCGGACCCGCCGGTCGACACCCTCGAGTTCCGCACGAGCATCCAGTTCGCCGACATCTACTTCCTCTTCGACGTCACCTCGTCGATGAGCACGGAGCTGTCCACCCTGCGCGCCGCCACCACGTCGCTCCTCGAGAGCCTGACCTGCAGCGACACGGGCTTCGCGTGCCGGACGGACGGAGACTGCGCGGTGGGCCAGGTCTGCAGCCTGACCGGTCGCTGCACCGAGGACCCCACCCGGAGCTCGTGCATCGCGAGCCCGTGGAGCGGGGGCGGCTACTACGAGTCGTCGTTCGTCAACCGCCTGCCCCTGCAGGCCGTGCCCGAGGCGACGCGCGCCGCGCTCGACGTGCCGACGACCGGCACGGTGGAGGAGCTCTTCGGCGCCGCGTGGTCGGTCGTGGACCCGGACGGCTCCCCTGGCGCGGAGACGGGCTGCGCGGCCGCGAGCCCCACCCGCGTCGGCTGCGTGGGGTTCCGGGCCGAGGCGGTGAAGATCCTGATCGCCTTCACGGACGAGGACAGCGACGGCCTCGTCACGGCGACGCAGGCGGGCGCCGCGCTGCGCGCCGAGGGGGTCAACGTGCTCGGCGTGTGGAGCGGCGATCCCGCGAGCGCGCAGCGCGCGGATCTCGAGGACCTGGTGCGGGCGAGCGGCTCGCTGAGCGCGTCCGGCGCGCCGCTGGTCTTCGACGGCCGCGACGCGGCGGTCGTGCCCGCGGTGACCGACGCGATCAACGAGATCGTGGAGGGGGTCCCGCTCCGCGTGACGGTCGAGGTGACCGACGAGCCCGGCGACGACGGCGACGCGCTGCGCTTCGTCGACCACCTCGAGGTCAACACGGGGGGCGGCGCGTGCTCGGCGGTGGCGCCCCTCGAGGACGGCGACGGCGACGGCCGGGCGGACGTCTTCGCCGCGCTCGTGCCGGGCACGCCGGTCTGCTGGGACGTTCACCCCGCGCGCAATGACACCGTCCCGCGCACGGTGGAGCCGCAGGTGTTCGAGGCCCGGCTGACGGTGTTCGGTGACGGCTCCCCGCTCGACTCGCGGATCGTCTACTTCCTGGTCCCGCCGCGGATCGACCTGCTCGGCGGTCCGTGACGCGGCGGGCTCGGTGCGTCATGTTCACGGCCGATGTGGCGACCCACCGCGCTGGCGTGCCTCGTGGCGCTCGCCTTCGGATGTGACGGCGCGGGCGGCGAGCTCGACGCGGGGTGGCCCGACGTCCAGCCCCCGGTGGGCGATACGGGAGGAGATGCGGTGCGCGGCGCCGTCTTCTACGAGGACCGGGTCTTCGACGAGGGCGGCTTCACGGGCGAGCGGGTCGAGAGACCGGCGCGCGGCGTCCGGGTGCAGCTCTGGGCCGACGGCGCGCTGCTGGCCGAGGCCTTCACCGAAGAAGACGGGGCGTTCGCCCTGGCGCGCGGTGGGCTCGACGCCGGCGACGCGGTGACGGTGATCGCGCGGGCGGAGGCCGAGCGCGCGGGACACACGGTGCGGGTGGCCGACCGGGCGCGGCGGCCGTCGGTGTACGCGCTCGAGGAGCAGGGGCGCGCCGACGAGGCCTTCCGGCTGATCGCCCGCGCGGACGCCGAGGGAGGAGCCTTCAACGTCGTCGACGTGTCGGTCGACGCCTTCGCGCTCTACGCCCCGTTCGTGGGCGAGGCGGCGCCGACCCTCACCTATCGCTGGGAGCGCGGCCGGGGCTTCGACTGCGGCTCCTGCTACGGCGACGACGAGATCAGCCTCGGCGGCGGCTTCGAGGACACCGACGAGTACGACGACGACATCGTGCTGCACGAGCTGGGTCACTACTTCGTCGATCACTACGGGCGCGACACCTCCCCCGCGGGGGCCCACCGGGACCGACAGGTCGAGCCCGAGCTGGCCTACGGGGAGGGCCTCGCCTACTTCTTCGCCGCGATGGTCACCGGCCGGCCGGTCATCGTGGACACCTTCGCCGGGTCGAACCGCGTGATCGATCTCGAGCGCGTGCTGCAGAACGGCGAGTCGCTCGACGTGTTCCGCGGGGTGACGGCGGACGGCCGGCTGCGCGAGGAGATCGTGGCCGGCGTGATGTGGGACGCGTTCGACGGGCCGAGCGACGCGGAGCCGTTCGACCGGGTCGCCCTCGGGGTCGAGGCGGTGATGGCGGTGCTCGTCGATCACTTCGCGCGCTGGCCGTTCGAGGACCGAGGGCCCAGCGGGATCGACCTCAGCGACTATCTCCACGCGCTGGTCTGCGTGGCCGGGGTCCCCGAGGAGGACGCCGCGCGGCTGGCCGAGGATCGCGCGTTCCCGTGGAGCCCCGCCGGGTGTCCGTGAGGGCGATCCGTGATACGGCGAGCGCGATGCGCGTAGCGAGCATGGTGGTGGCGGCGTGGCTCGCCGTGGGGGGCGTGGCGGGGGCACAGGAGCGGCCGGAGCGTGGGGCGGAGACCCGGGCCGAGTCCGATTCCGAGTCCGATTCCGCTCCCGCTACCGATTCCGCACCCGCTCCCGCTCCCGCTCCCGAGTCCGCTCCCGCTACCGCTTCCGCTACCGAGTCCGCGACCGATTCCGCGTCCGATTCCGCGTCCGATTCCGCTTCCGATTCCGCGTCCGAGTCCGCGTCCGAGTCCGCTTCCGAGTCCGCTTCCGCGACCGAGTCCGCTTCCGCTTCCGCTTCCGCGTCCGAGTCCGCTTCCGAGTCCGCGTCCGATTCCGCGTCCGAGTCCGCTTCCGATTCCGCGTCCGAGTCCGCTTCCGATTCCGCGTCCGAAGCCGCCGACGCCGACGCCGACGCCGACGCCGACGACTGGGATGGCGGCGATTGGGATGACGGCGGCGACGAAGAAGAAGAGACCCGGGGGCCGCCGCCCAGCTACGAGGCGCGGGTCGGGTACGAGCTGCTGGGGGGAGCGATCGGGGCCGCGTCCATGGTGGCGATCGGGATGGCGCTGGGGGCCGGGACGGCGGGGGTCGACCGGGACAACGGCGGCGACGACATCCTGCTCGGCGCGCTCGTGGGGGGCGCGATCGGGTTCCCGATGGGGGCGAGCCTCGGCGTGTGGTTGGCCGGCAACGAGACCGGGGGGAGCGCAGAGGCGGCCGGGCCGGTCGTCGGGTCGCTCACCGGCGCGGCGGTGGGGCTCGGCTTCGGCGCGCTCCTCGGCGCCGCCACCGACGACCCGTGGGCGGGCGCCATCGGCGGGTCCGTGGTGGGCGGGACGCTCAGCCTCCTCGGCGCCTTCCTGGGCTACGAGCTGAGCAGCGGGCCGCACCCGCAGCCGGATGAAGACGCCGAAGAGATCGCGTGGACGCCGATCCTGACCCCGCTGCCGGGCGGCGCGTTCGTGGGCGTCGCAGCCAGCTTCTGACCGCCCGGCGCCGCTCTCTCCAGAACGCGGTGGTCCCATCGGCGCGCGCGGACGATGATGGGCGGGGATGGGCCTGCTCGATCCGGAGCCGACGCCGTACGACCCGCTCGCTTGGCGGCGAATGCCGCTCGAGGAGCGAGGGAGGCTCGTCTGTGAGGCGTGGGCGATGCAGGGCTACGGGGCGCCGCTCGCCATCTACCTCGCCTACGGGCTCAAGGTCCTCGGCTACGTCGGCGCGTGGGTGCTCTTCTGCGGGCTCTCGCCCAGCCTGGGCGGGCCGCTCGAGATCGGGGCGTGGTGGCTCGAGCCGCTCGCGTTCCAGAAGGCGATCCTCTGGAGCATGCTCTTCGAGGTGCTCGGGCTCGGGTGCGGCAGCGGCCCCCTCACCGGGCGCTACTTCCCTCCCGTCGGCGGCTTCCTCTACTTCCTGCGCCCCGGCACGACCAAGCTCCCGCTCTTCCCGCGCGCGCCGCTCATCGGAGGCGTGACGCGCACCTGGCTCGACGTGGCGCTCTACGCGGCGCTGCTCGGCGCGCTGACGACGCTGCTCGTCTCCCCCACGCTCGACCCGCGCCTCCTCGCCGCCGTCGCGCTGCTCGTGCCGGTCTGCGGTCTGCTCGATCGCACCCTCTTCCTCGCCGCGCGGGCCGAGCACTACTGGGTCACCGTGCTCGTCTTCCTCTTCGCCGGCGACTGGATCGCGGGCGCGATGGCGGTGCAGCTCGCCTTGTGGTTCTTCGCCGGCTTCAGCAAGCTGAACCATCACTTCCCGACCGTCGTCTGCGTGATGACGAGCAACGGGCCGCTCACCCGCTTCCGCTGGCTCCGCCGCCTCATGTACAGGCGCTTCCCG
Organism: Sandaracinaceae bacterium; assembly: GCA_040218145.1. GTDB lineage: Bacteria > Myxococcota_A > Polyangia > Polyangiales > Sandaracinaceae > JAVJQK01. Next base: position 72,083 of record JAVJQK010000047.1, read on the forward strand.
GACGATCTCCGGCCCTCGCGCCTCGCGGGGGTGCTCGCGCATGTGGGGACGGCGCTCGAGCTGGGCGTGCCGCTCGTCCTGCTCTTCAGCGCGACGTTCGACCCGGGCGGCGTGTCGCTGGTGGTGGGCATGGTCGCGATGCTGCTCCTGCACGGCTACATCACGAGCAACGTCCCGATGGGGGTCCCGATCGAGTGGAACGTGATGGTGGTCTACGGCGGCTTCGCGCTCTTCTGGGCGCACCCCGACGTCGCGATCTGGGATCTCGGCTCGCTGCCCCTCGCCCTCTTCCTCGCGGTGACGCTCGCCGCGCTCCCGCTCCTGGGCAACCTCCTGCCGGACCGGCTCTCGTTCCTGCTCTCGATGCGCTACTACGCGGGCAACTGGGCCTACTCGGTGTGGCTCCTGCGGGAGGGCAGTCACGTGAAGCTGGCGAAGCTGCGCAAGACGTCGGGCTGGATCTACGATCAGCTCGCCCACTTCTACGACGAAGGGACGGCCGTCGGGCTCGTCGGCAAGGTGTTCGGGTTCCGCCTCATGCACCTGCACGGGCGCGCGCTGCCGCGCCTCATCCCGAAGGCCGTGGACCGCTTCGAGGACTACGAGTACCTCGACGGCGAGCTGATCGCGGGCATGGCGCTGGGCTGGAACTTCGGCGACGGCCACCTCCACGACGAGGCGCTCCTCGCGGCCATCCAGGCCCAGTGCGGCTTCGAGGAGGGCGAGCTCCGCTGCATCTTCGTCGAGTCCCAGCCGCTCGGGCGCGGGCAGCTCGACTATCGCATCGTCGACGCGAAGACGGGCGAGCTGGAGCGCGGCTCGCTCGAGGTCGCCGAGCTGCGCTCGCGTCAGCCCTGGGCGAGCGAGGCGTGACGGACGCGGTCATCGTCGGCTCGGGGCCCAACGGGCTCGCGGCGGGGATCCGGCTCGCGCAGGCGGGCGCGGAGGTCCTCGTGATCGAAGGGCACGCCGAGATCGGCGGCGGCACGCGAACGGCCGAGCTGACGCTCCCCGGGTTCCGACACGACGTCTGCTCGGCCGCGCATCCGACGGGCATCCTCTCGCCCTACCTGCGCACGCTCCCGCTCGAGGCGCACGGGCTGAGGTGGATCCAGCCGCGGTTCAGCGTCGCCCACCCGCTCGACGACGGGCCGGCGGTGCTGCTGCACGAGGACCTCGAGCAGACCGTGGCGCAGCTCGGGCCCGACGCCGACGCGTATCGCCGCCTGATGGCGCCGCTGCTGAAGGACCCGCACGGGCTGCTCGAGGATCTGCTCGCGCCGCTCCGCGTCCCGAAGCATCCGATCCAGCTGCTCCGCTTCGGGCTGCGCGCGATCCGCAGCGCGACGGGGCTCGCGAAGCGCTTCCGGGAGGAACGCGCTCGGGCGCTCATCGGCGGCTGCGCGGCGCACGCCATCATGCCGCTCGACAAGCCGCTGACCGCGGCGCTCGCGGTGGTGTTCCTCCTCGCCGGCCACACCGAGGCGTGGCCGGTGGCGGAAGGCGGGAGCCACGCGATCACGAAGGCGATGGCGTCGCTGCTCGAGTCGCTCGGGGGGCGCATCGAGACCGGCACGTGGATCCGCTCGCTCGCCGACCTGCCGCCCGCGCGGATCTACCTCTTCGACACCGCGCCGCGCGGCCTGGCCGAGATCGCCGGCCCCGTGCTCCCCGCCCGCTACCTGCGGCGCCTCGGCCGTTATCGCTACGGGCCAGGGGTCTTCAAGCTGGACTGGGCGCTCGACGGGCCGATCCCGTGGAGGGACGAGCGCGCCCGGCTCGCCTCGACGGTGCACGTGGGGGGCACCCTCGAGGAGCTCGCCGCGAGCGAGCGGGCGATGTGGCGTGGAGATCACCCCGAGCGCCCCTTCGTGCTCGTCGTCCAGCAGAGCGAGCTCGACCCGACGCGCGCCCCGGCCGGAAAGCACACGGGCTACGGGTATTGTCACGTCCCGCACGGCTCGACCGTCGACCACACCGCGGCGGTCGAGGCGCAGATGGAGCGCTTCGCGCCGGGGTTCCGGGAGCGCGTGCTCGCGCGGCACGCGATGACGGCCGGCGACTTCGAGGCCTATGACCCGGCCTACGTCGGCGGCGCGATCACGGGCGGGGTGGCCGATCTGTTCCAGCTCTTCACGCGGCCGGTCGCGCGCCTCAGCCCCTACACGACCCCGAACCCGCGGGTCTTCCTCTGCTCGGCCTCGACGCCCCCCGGCGGAGGCGTGCACGGGATGTGCGGGTTTCACGCGGCCGAGGTCGCGCGGAGGCGGCTCGAGCGCTTCCCTGTCGCGCCCCTCGCGTAGCGCGCGTCAGCGCTGGTCGAGGTCCCAGCTCGCGGCGTAGCGGACGAGCTCGGGCTGGGTGCGCACGCCGAGCTTGGTGCGGATGCGGTCGCTGTAGGTGTAGACGGTGCTGACGGAGAGCCCGAGCGAGAAGGCCGCCTCCTTGATGGTCTCGCCCATCACGAGGCGCTCGAACACCTGCATCTCGCGCGGCGTCAGCAGCTCGCTCGGCGCCTTCGCGGCGGGCGCGTCGAGGAGCGCCTCGAGCTCGGGAGGCAGCACGCGACCTCCGCCGTGCAGGGCGTGGATGGCCTCCACGTAGCGCTCGAGCGAGCTCGACTTCGGCAGGTAGCCGGCCGCGCCCGCGTGGATCAGGGACGCGATGGCGAGGTCGATGGGGTGGAGCGTGAAGAGCAAGACGGGGGCGCCCGCCGCGGCCACCGCCTCGACCGTGCGCGGGCCCTCCATCCCGGGCATCTGCACGTCGAGGCTGATGACGTCGGGCGTCGTCGTCTCGAGGAGCGCGAGCAGCGCGTCGGCCGATGCGGCGGCCCCGATCACCTCCAGCGTGGGCTCGAGCTCCGCGAAGCGCGTGATCCCTTGCACCACGATCGGGTGATCGTCGGCGATCAGCAGCCGGACCGCGGTCACGCCGAGGCCTTCAGCGGACGCGGGGCAGCCTCGAGGGGGACGCGCAGCCGGACGGCCGTGCCGCCTGCGCCGCTCTGGACGTCCAGCTCACCGCCGAGCGCCTCGGCGCGCTCGCGCAGCCCGCGCAGGCCCCAGCCGGAGGGCGTGGCCTCGGGGTCGAAGCCGCGGCCGTCGTCGAGGACCTCCGCCATCACGCCGCCCTCGTCGCCTCTGACCGACACGCGGACCTCGGATGCGTCCGCGTGCTTGAAGACGTTGGTCAGCGCCTCCTGCACCAGCCGGTAGATGGCCTCGCGCTCGAGCGCGGGCAGGGGCTGATCGAGCTCGACCGCGGTGCTGAGCGAGAGGCCGGAGCGCTCCCGCAGCGGGGCGATGAGCTCATCGAGGCTGCGGGCGAGCGGCGGCAGGGCGCGCGGCTCGCGCAGGCGGTCGATGAAGCGGCGGACCGAGCCGTCGAGCGTCTCGACCACGCTCGCGAGGTACTCCAGCCGCGGCCCCTCGTCGGTGGGCGCGTGCGAGAGGCGGCGGCCGAGGTGGTCGAGCTCCATGCGCACGCCGACGATGAGCTGTCCGAGGTCGTCGTGGAGCTGCCGCGCGACGTCCGCGCGCTCGGTCGTCGCGGACTCGAGCGCGCTCGCCAGGTCCCCCAGCGCCTTCGAGCGGTCCTCGACCTCCTGCTCGAGCCGCTGCGCGTGGGCGGCGAGCTGCGCCCGCTGCCGCTCGAGCCGGAGCCCGAAGAGGAAGCGGTCGCGCATCAATCGCTGGACGTTGTGTCCGAGCACCACGCTCGCGACCGTCACCGCCGACAGGACCACCATCGGCACGTGGATCATCGGGTGGCCGAGCATCTCCGGGTTGCGCGCGAAGTAGGTCACCGCGAACACGCCCGCCCCCGAGAGGGTCATCGCGATCCGCGACGGCAGCCGGCAGGGCATGCTGATCGACAGCGGCGGCAGGGTGTAGACGACGTAGAAGAAGGGGCTGTCGAGCGGGCCCATCTGGCTGACGTGCATCGCCGCCCCCCACGCCGTCGCGGAGTGCATGAGCAGCCCGAAGAACATCGGGTGGCGCGCGGCGAGCGGGAGGCGTCGGAAGGCGAGCCACGACGCGAGCGCGATCCCGGTGAGGACGGCGAGCCAGAGCCGGCCTGGCCCCTCGAGGTCGCGCCCCGCCAGGACGATCCGCCCGATCACCCAGGCGCTCGCGAACAACCCCACGCAGACGAGCGCCGTGCGCTCCATGCGGCGCCGAAACTCATCGCGGCTGAAGTGCTCGAAGGCGCGCTCGTCGGCCAACATCTTCGCCTCGTTCACGATGGAGCGAAGATAGCAGCACGGCCGACGCCGTTGCCATTTCGCCTCGGTTTCACGCGGCGTCAGTAGCGCTTCTGGAACATCTCGACCCGGACGCCGCCCGGCATCCGGAAGTGGATGGTCAGGCCGTAGCCCTGGTCCTGGATCTCGTCGTCGAACTCGACCCCGCGCGCCTTCATCTCGGCCACCGTCTTCTCGATGTCGTCGCAGATGAACGAGACGTCGTGGGTGCCCGACGCGGGCGCGCCCTCGTGGTCGGTGGGGTGCACGCCCATGTCCGCCATCGGCAGGTCGAAGACGAGCCAGCCGCCGCCGACGTCGCGCGCGGGGATCTGGAGCTTGTCCCGCAGGAAGGCGCGCAGCGCGTCCGCCTCCTCCGAGAAGTACATGCCGTGGATGCCTGTGATCATCGCGTCTCCTCCGCGCGCACGCGCGCCTTGTGCTGGGCCTTCTTCACCGCGAACGCGACGCCCTGTGCGTTCAGGCTCATGTCGGTCTCCAGGATGGTGCGCGCCTCGGCGTCGTCGGCGAGCCCATGGGTCTCGAGGAGCTGCGCGAAGAGCGCCCGCACCCGCTCGTCGCAGAAGGCGTCGAGCGCCTCGCCCTCCAGCCCGTCGGCGAGCGCCCGCCGGACGATGCCGTCGTAGAGGTCGAGCTGCCGGTGGAGCTGCGCCGCGATGGCGTCGAGCTGCTCGTGCCCGCCGAAGTGCGTGAGGTAGGCGCGCTCGGCGCCCGTGGCGACGATGCGGTCGAGGCTCGCCTTCGCGGCCGCCGCGTCGAAGTCCGTGGGCGACGTGGAGGGGATCGCGAAGAGCCCGTGGTGCTGGAGGCGCGGGTACACGAGCCCGAACGCGTCGCCGGTGAAGATCGCGTTCGTCTTCGAGTCCAGCACGCAGAAGTGGTGGTTCGCGTGCCCCCGCGTGTGCAGGAAGGTGAGGGTGCGCTCGCCCCAGGTGAGGGTCTCCTCGTCCTCCATGATGCGCACGCGCGCCTCGTCGATCGGCGCGATCTCCCCGTACAGCTCGGCGAACGCGGCCTCGCCGTAGACCTCCTTCGCGCTCGCGACGAGCTTCGTCGGGTCGATGGCGTGGCGCGCGGCGCGCGGGTGGGCGAGCAGGGTCGCGTTCGGGCACGCCTCCATGAGCGCCGAGGCGCCTCCCGCGTGGTCGAGGTGCACGTGCGTGATGATCACCCAGTCGACCGCCTCCGGGCCGAGGCCCTCCGCCTCGAGCGCGGCGAGCAGGCGAGGCACGGCGTGCGTCGTATTGGTCTCGACGAACGCGGCGCGGTCGCCCTCGCGCACCAGGTACGCGGCCGCGAAGCCGTCCCCGAGGTAGGCGCAGTCGATGGTGGTGATGCTCATGCGGGGCAGTCTGCCCAGCAGGCCCCGAAACGCAATCCCCTCCAACGCAAACGCCCCCGGAGCGGTCGGCTCCGAGGGCGTGTGGGTCGGGGAGGAGGGGCTGCGCTACTTGCGCTGCTCCTGGCGGGCCTTGACCTCTTCCTTGACCTTCTCGACGATGTTGTTCGGCACCGGGGAGTAGTGGCTGAACTCCATCGAGAACTGGCCACGACCCGAGGTCGCGGAGCGCAGGTCGCCGATGTAGCCGAACATCTCCGAGAGGGGCACGTCCGCCTTGATGCGCACGTTGGTCGGGCCCTGCTCCTGGCTCTTGATCATGCCGCGCCGACGGTTGAGGTCGCCGATGACGTCGCCGACGTTGTCCTCGGGGACGAAGACGTCGACCTTCATGATCGGCTCGAGCAGCTGCGGGCCGCACTTCGGCATGGTCTGCCGGAACGCCGCGCGGGCCGCCGCCTCGAACGCCATCTGCGAGGAGTCGACCGCGTGGAAGCCGCCGTCCGTGAGGATGAGCTTGAAGTCGAGGAGCGGGAAGCCGACGAGCGGGCCCTTGTCGATCTGGCTCTTGAAGCCCTTCTCGACCGAGGGGATGTACTCCTTCGGCACGTTGCCGCCGGTGACCTTCGACTCGAAGACGAAGCCGGTGCCGGGCTCGCCGGGCTCGACCGTGTAGTCGATCTTCGCGAACTGGCCCGAGCCGCCGGTCTGCTTCTTGTGCGTGTACTGGTCGTTGACGATCTGCGTGATCGTCTCGCGGTACGCGACCTGCGGCTTGCCGACGTCGGCCTCGACGCCGTGGGTGCGCTTGAGGATGTCCACCTTGATGTCGAGGTGGAGCTCGCCCATGCCCTTCATGATCGTGTCGCCCGACTCCTCGTCGACCTCGACGTGGAAGGACGGGTCCTCGGCGACCATCTTGCCGAGCGCGGCGTTCAGCTTCTCGCTGTTGGCCTTGTCACGCGGGATGATGGCGACCGAGATGACCGGGTCGGGGAAGACCATCGGCTCGAGCGTGGCCGGGTTCTTCACGTCCGCGAGGGTGTGACCGGTGCGCACGTTCTTGAGGCCGACGGCGGCGACGATGTCGCCCGCCTGCGCGGTGTCGAGCATCGTGCGGTCGTTCGCGTGCATCTCGACCATGCGGCCGATCCGCTCGGTCTTGCCCGTGAACGTGTTGAGGAGCGTGTCGCCCTTGTTGATGGTGCCCGAGTAGACGCGGATGAAGGTCAGCGCGCCGAAGCGGTCGTCCATGATCTTGAAGGCGAGCGCGCGGACCGGGCCCTCCGGGTCCACCGTGGCGAAGCCGCCGGTCTCGTTGCCCTCGAGGTCGATCTCGGGCTGCGGGGGCACCTCGGTCGGGTCGGGGAGGTAGTCCACGACCGCGTCGAGGACCTGCTGGACGCCCTTGTTCTTGAAGGACGAGCCGCAGTAGGTCGGGAAGAAGGCGAGGTCTCGGGTGCCCTTGCGGATGCACGCCTTGATCGTGGCGATGTCCGGCTCTTCGCCCTCGAGGTACTTCTCGAAGACCTCGTCGTCCTGCTCCACGGCGGTCTCGACGAGCTCGGTCCGGTACTTCTCGACCTGCTCCTTCATGTCCTCCGGGATGTCCTTGACCTCGTAGTTCTCGGGCAGCCCGGTGTCGTCCCAGACGTAGGCCTTGCGCTCGATGAGGTCGACGACGCCGACGAAGTCGGCCTCGGTCCCGATCGGGAGCACCATGACGAGCGGCTTGGCCGCGAGCACCGTCTTGATCTGGCCCACCACGCGGTAGAAGTCGGCGCCGAGGCGGTCGAGCTTGTTCACGTAGATGATGCGCGCGACCTTGGAGTTGTTGGCGTAGCGCCAGTTCGTCTCCGACTGCGGCTCCACGCCGCCCGAGCCGCAGAACACACCCACGCCGCCGTCGAGCACCTTGAGCGAACGGTAGACCTCGATGGTGAAGTCGACGTGCCCGGGGGTGTCGATGATGTTGAGGCGATAATCCTTCCAGAAGCAGGTCGTCGCCGCCGACTGGATCGTGATGCCGCGCTCCTGCTCCTGCTCCATGAAGTCGGTGGTGGCGGCGCCATCGTGCACCTCACCGAGCTTGTGGATCTTGCCGGTGAGCTTGAGGATGCGCTCCGTCGTCGTGGTCTTGCCCGCGTCCACGTGGGCGAAGATGCCGATGTTGCGGTACTTGCTGAGGTCCTTCGTCATCGCCTGTCCATTTCGTCCGGCCTGGCTGCCGGGCATGCACTTCGGAGGCCGCTTCCTAGCGAAGAAGCGCCCGCTCCGCCAGTGGACGCTTCGCCCACGGTGGATCGCACGCCGAACGCGCGCGATTGGGCGGCGTTATGCGCCGAAAATCCCGGACCCGCCACCGATCGGCAGCTTGCGTGCGCTCACACCCGTTTTCGGGGACGATCCTGCTCATCTACCCGAACCCGAGTTTGGGCAGATGGGCAGAGGATCGTCCCCGATCCCCTCCGAAGGGCGGGCCGAGAGAGCGGGCGATCAGTCGTCGTCGTCGTCGTCACCGCCGCGGTGACGCCCGTGGCCTCGGCCGCCGCGCCTGGCGCGGACGTGGGCGCGCCCTCCGCCGCGGTGCTGCACGACGACCCGGCCGCGAGGCGGTCGCGGCGCGTGCGCGCGGACCTCGACGCGCGGCGGCGCCGGGCGCTCCACGACCACGCGGGCTCGCGGGGGCTGCGGCGCGCGGACGCGGACGTCGACGTGCGGTCGACCCGGCCGCTCGACGACCACGGTCGCCCCGGGCGGACGCGGACGGTTCACGACCACCGTCGCCGACGGCGGCTCCGGTCGCTCGACGACCACGGTGCGCGATCGGCCGGGCCGGTTCACGACCACCGCGGGAGCGGCGGGCGCGGTCACGATCACCACCGTCGGCGCGGTCGCGCGGTAGGTCTCGCCGCGCACCAGGAGGGCGACCTCCGTCGGGCCCTCGACGATCTGCGCGCCGGACAGAGCGCCGCGGAAGCGCGACTGGCCCGGATCCCAGACGAGCATCACCGGGCGCGGGCCCTCGTTCGTCGTGACGTTCACCGTCAGCTGGGCGGCGCTCGGCTCGGGCGGCTCCGCCACGAAGAACGCCTCCACCTCGCCGTTCGAGTGCGGCACGACCTCGACGGGGTGCGGCCCCGCCACGATCACCGTGCCTCCGTGCTGCGGCGCGGGCGGGGGCCCCGCGGCGACCTCCAGCGACGTCGGCTCGCCGATCGCCGTGATCTCGGCCTCCGCTTCTTCCTCTCCGCCGCAGGCGGGGAGGGCGGTGAGCGCGGCGAGACAGGTCAGCTGCGAACAGAGCAGAATCGAGCGCATCGTCGTTCCTCGTTTCTGGCCGTCGGGGCCCACATCCACGGCGGGCAGTGTATAACGCTCTTTGTATTTTCGCGTAGGGGGAATCCTCTCAGAGCGCGCGTCTCTCGAAGAGGGGGCGATCAGGGAGGCGTGAACGAGAAGAGCCGCCCGCCGTTGAGCGCGACCGGGAGCGCGCCGGTCTCGACCCACATCGCGCCGTCGTCGCTCGTGAGCACCGACTCGACCGCGCCGCCCGCGAGCACGAGCGCGTCGCGGTGCACCACCATCGCCGCGCCCTCGCGCGGGTCGCCGAGGTCGGCGGCGACGCGGAAGCTCGCGAGGCGGTCGTCCGACGCCGCGATCCGGCCCTCGCAGTCGACCCCCGCGCCGACGTACGCGACGCCGCGGTGAAGCGCGAACCCGCCGAAGTAGCAGGGGAAGGGGAGGACCGCGGCCGACGTCTCCCACGCGACGCCGTCCACCGTGGACATGACCGCGTCCGTGCCGGCGCCGGCGGAGGTCTGGCCGCCGAGGTAGTGGAGGCGCCCGTCGAGGGGGAACACCGCGCCGCCGTAGATCGGCCTCGGGAGCGCGGCGCTCGCGGTCCAGTCGACCCCGTCGAGCGAGGTCGCGACGTCGTCCCGGAGCCGATCGGCGTCGAAGCCTCCGAGGTTCCAGTAGCGTCCGTCGAACCACGTGAGGCTGGCCGCCGCGCGGGGCACGGCGTCGCGGCCGACGTCCGTCCACGTCACGCCGTCGGTCGAGCGGAAGACCTCGTCGTGCCAGACGAGCTCGCCCGAGCGGCCGCCGAGGAGATACATCGCGTCGTCGCGCACCAGGACCGTCGGGTTGTAGCGGGGGCCGGGCAGGGCGCCGACCTCCACCCAGGTCTCGCCGTCGTCGTCGCTCCGGTACGCGGTGTCGACGTAGCCCGTGCTCCGATCGGTCCCCACGCGCCCGCCGACGAAGAAGAGGGCGTCGCCTCCGATCCGCACGCTCGCCTCCTGCGCGCTCCCCGCCGCGTCGGTGACGCGCACGCGCACCTGCCCGTAGTACACGCGCTCGATGAGCCGCCCGCTCGCCGGGTCGAGCTCGGCCTCGCCTTCGACGAGCGAGAACGTGTAGGGCTCCCGGCCGCCGCGCGCGTCGATCGTCGCCTCGGTGCCGAGGTTGACCGACGCGGGCGCGTCGATCTCGAGCAGGGTGGCGTCGGTGGCGACGCAGCCTCGCGTCGGGTGGCACACCAGGCCGCTGCCGCACGCGTCGGCGACGGGCGCCACGAGGCAGACGCCCTCGTCACACACGGGGCGGGCGCACGCGTCGGTGGCGCCCTCGCACTGCGCGTCGGCCGTGCAGACCGGGGTGGGGCACGCCTCGGGCGTCTCGGGCGTGCAGCCGGGGTCGACGCAGCGCCCGCCCACGCACGTGATCGCGTTCGCATCACCACCCTCCGCGGGGCAGACCACGCCGGCACAGTCGCGGGTGACCTTCACCGTCAGCGCGTGCGCGCCGCGCACCGTGACCGCGAGCGGGATCTCGGCGAGGACCTCCCCGTCCGCGTCGGAGAGCCGCACCAGGATGCGCCGCGGGCCGGGCGCGACCTCCTCGATCTCCGCCACCCGCACGCCCTCGAAGAAGGGCTCGCGGCTCTCGACCGCGTACACCCGCGTCTCCTCGACGCGCGGGGCGTCGAAGCCGGCGTCCGGCGCCAGCAGCTCCACCACCACCGTGGAGAACTCGACCCCGGGGACGTAGTCCGTGCGGAGATCGACCAGCAGTACGGTCGGCGCGTCGCAGCCGAGCCCCCACACGCCGCACCCGATCAGGGCGACGAGCGAGCGGACGGCCAGCCGCGTCGTCATCGTCCCAGTATGCGCCCGAGCCGGGGTGGATCGCCACAGGGGACGAAACCCCTGACGTGCGGCGGGCGGTCCGGGCCATACTGTGGGCCGACCATGAGCCAGGACTCCGCCGACGAAGCACCGGGCGAGACCGAAGTGCACGCCGACTGGATCGGCCGCGTGATCGAGGACCGCTACCGGATCGAGGAGCTCCTCGCCGAGGGCGGCATGGGGGCGGTCTTCGAGGCGACGCATCTGCGGATGGACCGCCGGGTGGCGCTGAAGATCGTGCACCCCGACCACATGGACAACGCGGTCGTGGTGCAGCGCTTCCAGCGCGAGGTGAAGGCGCACGGGCGGCTCGATCACCCCAACGTGGTGGCCGCGCTCGACTGTGGGACGACGAAGGGCGGCGAGGCCTACCTCGTCACGCAGCTCGCGCGGGGCGAGAACCTCGCCGACGTGCTGGAGGTGGGCGCGCTCGGGTGGCGGCGCGCGTGTGAGCTGGGCGCGGAGATCGCCGACGCCCTCTACGCGGCGCACCAGGCGGGCGTGGTCCACCGCGACCTGAAGCCGTCCAACGTGATCCTCGTGCCCGACGACGACGGCGTGGAGCACGCGCGGCTGATCGACTTCGGGATCGCGCGCTTCCTCGAGGAGGAGGAGCCGCGCGCGGCGGCGGCCGCGACCGGCGGGGCCAAGTCGCTGACCGAGGTCGGCACCGCGGTCGGCACGGTGGGCTACATGGCGCCGGAGCAGGGGCTCGGGCAGCCGGTCGACTCGCGCACCGACCTCTACTCGCTCGGGGTGTTGCTCTTCGAGATGGTCACCGGCCAGCCGCTCTTCGATCGGCGCACGCTGACGATGACCAGCTACATCACGCGCCAGCTGACCGAGGAGGCGCCCGCGCTGGGCGATCTCGTCGAGGGCGTCCCACCCGCGCTGGGCGATCTGGTGCAGCAGCTCCTGGCGGGCAAGCGCGCCGAGCGGCTCGGGGACGCGCGCGAGGCGCGGGAGCGGCTCCGGGAGCTGGCCGCCTGGGTGGAGCCGGAGGCCACGGACGCGGTGACGGAGGAGACCGAGGCCGTCGCGCCGCCTGCCGTCGAGAGCGCGGCGCCCGCGCCCGCTCCCGCGCCGAGACGCGCTCCGGCGCCGAGGCGCGCCGAGCCGCTGCTCGAGCGGGTGCGCGCGCGACCCTGGGGATTCGCGGTCGGGGTGACCGTGCTCGCGCTGGTGGGCATCGTCTGGCTGGCCGTCGGAGGCGACGAGCCCGCGGGCAAGCCGCCCAAGGCCGAGCACGTCGCGCCCGCCGTGGAGGCCCCCGCGATCGCGCCGATGCAGGCGGAGCTCGCGCTGCTGCTCGCCGAGGAGGTCGACTGGCGAGCCCGGCGCGAGGCGGCGCGGGCGATCTGGGACTTCACGCCGCGCGAGGCGCTCGACCCGCTGACGCTGAACCTGGCGCGCCTCCAGCTGGTGGCCGACTGCGACGCGCGCCGCCGCACCATCCGCGACCTCGCGGAGCTCGGGGATCCGCGGGCCCTCGAGCCCCTCGCGCGTCACCGCCGAAACCGGCGCGACCGCTGTCGCCTGCAAGACGAGTTCATGCGGGCCGAGCGGGAGCTGCGCGCGCCCTGAGCCCCCGCCCGGCGGCGACCAGGACCGACAGCGAGAGCGCCCGGCCGTCAGGCCGCGCGGAGCTTCAGCAGCGCGCGCGCCTCGTCGGGCGACGCGATCTCGCGGCCCGCGTTCCTCGCGCACCGGGCGAGCGCCTCGATCAGCGGCCCGTTGCCCGTCGTGCGCTCACCGTCGGGGAGGTAGAACGTGTCCTCCACCCCCGTGCGCAGCATTCCGCCCAGCTCCGCCGCGCGCTGGTGGGTCGCCCAGATCTCCTGGCGGCCGATGAGGGTGCACTGCCAGGTCGACTCCGGCGTCTTGTATTTCAGCAGCAGCTCGAGGAGATCGTTGTCGACCGGCATGCCGGACGCGACGCCCATCACGAAGTTGTACTGCGCGGTCTCGGTCATGCCCGCGCCCTGATAGAGCCCGACCGAGCGCACGATGCCCACGTCGAAGCACTCGAACTCGGGCAGCGCGCCCTTCTTCTGCATGGCCTTCAGCATCGCGTCGACCTTCGACACGGGGTTGTCGAAGAGCATCGGCGGCCACGCCCACTGCCCGTTGCTGCGGAGCTTCAGGTAGTTGAGGCTGCCCGCGTTGCAGGCCGCGATCTCCGGCTCGATGCGATCGATGCAGGCGATGGGGCCCGAGACGTCGGGGCCGACGGTCCCGGTGGTCTGGTTGATGATGGCGCCGGGGCACGCGTCCCGGATGGCGTCGCTGCACGCCTTGGCCACCTCGGGATCCCAGCTCGGCATGTGGCCCATGCCCTCGCGCTGGTCGCGGAAGTGGATGTGGAAGATCGCCGCGCCCGCGTCGAACGCGTCCTTCGCCGAGGCCGCCATCTCCTCGGGGGTGACGGGCACGGGGTGCTGCTTCGGGTTGGTGAGCACGCCGTTGAGCGCGCAGGTCAGGATCGCCTTGTCCATGTTCGTTCCCTTATTCCGTCGGGGCCCAGCTGGGCTTTCGCTTCGCGATGAAGGCGGACATGCCCTCGGCCGCCTCGTCGCCGCGCGCGGCCTCGGAGAACGCCCGCGCGGCGTGGTCGATCTGCGCCTCGGTGACTCCCTCGTAGAGGGTGTGGAGGAGCCGCTTGGTCTCCGCCGTGGCCCTGGGGGCGCAGCGCAGGATCTGCCGCAGCGTCGCGCCGAGCAGGCCCTCGAGCGCGTCCGGCTCGCAGACGTGGTGCACCAGCCCGACCTTCAGCGCCGCGGCGGCGTCGAGCCGCGCGCCGGTCACCGCGAGCCGCTTGGCCTCGGAGTAGCCGAGCCGCTCGATCAGGAACGGCGCGATCTGCGCCGGGATCACCCCGAGCGAGGTCTCGGGCAGGCGGAAGTCCGCGGTGGTGGTCGCGATGGCCACGTCGGCGGTGCACGCCACCCCGAACCCGCCGCCCATCACCGCGCCCTCGAGCACGGCCACGGTGGGCAGCGGGGTGCGCGCCCAGGCGAGCGCGATGCGGCCGAACATCGCGTTCAGCGCGGCCACGGGATCCGCGTCGACCTGTGCCCCCGACAGCTCGGCCGGGGCCATGCGCGCCTTCGCCATGTCCTTGATGTCCCCGCCCGCGCAGAAGTGCCCGCCCTCGCCGCGCAGGACGAGCGCGCGCACGTCGTCGCTCGCCTCGGCCTCGCGCAGCGCCGCGAGCAGCTCCTCGATCATGGCGCGCGACATCGCGTTGCGCGCCTCGGGCCGCGCGAGCGTGACGGTCTGGACGCCGCCCTCGAGCGCGGTGCGGATGTGCTCGCCCACGCTCACTTCTCCTTCTTGCGGCGGGGCAGGGTGCCCTCGAGCTTGCAGAGGATGCCGAGCATGACCTCGTCCGCGCCGCCGCCGATGGAGATCAGGCGCGCGTCCCGGAAGGCGCGCGAGACGAAGCTCTCCGCGCTGTAGCCCATGCCGCCCCAGTACTGGAGGCACGAGTCGCAGAGCTCGCGCGCGAGCCGGCCGCTCTTGAGCTTGCACATCGAGGCCATGCGCAGCGCGTCCTTGCCCTGCACGTAGTCGGCGGCCGCGCGGTAGACGAGGCTGCGAAGCGCCTCGACCTCGGTGCGCAGCTCCGCGAGCCGGTAGTGCACGACCTGGTTGTCGAGGATGGACTGCCCGAACGCCTTGCGCTCGCGCGTGTACTTGATCGTCTCGTCGATGATCCGGTCCATGAAGAGCAGCGAGTTGGCCGCGCCCCAGAGGCGCTCCTCCTGGAACTGCATCATCTGGTAGAAGAAGCCCATGCCTTCTTGACCGATGAGGTTGCCCTTCGGGATGCGCACGTTCTCGAAGAAGAGCTGCGCGGTGTCGCTCGCGTTCATCCCGATCTTGTGGATCTTCTGCCGGTCGATGCCCTTGGCGTCCATGGGCACGACGAAGAGCGACTTGTTCTTGTGCGGCCCGCCCTCGTCGCTCGTGTTCGCGAGGAGGCAGACCCAGTCGGCCTTCATCCCGTTGGTGATCCACATCTTGGTGCCGTTGATCACCCAGTCGTCGCCCTCGCGGCGCGCCGTGGTCGAGAGGCCCGCGACGTCCGAGCCCGCGTTGGGCTCGCTGACGCCGATGGCCCCGACGAGGTCGCCCGCGATGGAGGGGGTCAGGTACTGGGCGCGGAGCTCGTCCGAGCCGAAGCGCGCGAGCGCGGGCGTGCACATGTCGGTCTGCACGCCGATCGCGAGCGGGACGCCGGCCGCGTTGCACGCGCCGAGGGCCTCCGCGACGACGACCGAGTAGGTGAAGTCGAGCCCCGCGCCGCCGAACTGCTCGGGGTACTTCACGCCGAGGATGCCGAGGTCGCCCAGCTTCTTGAAGACCTCGTGCGAGGGGAACTCCTCCGCCGCCTCCCACTCGTCGACGTACGGGTTGATCTCGGTCTCGCAGAACTTGATGACGGTCTGCGCCAGCTGCTCGTGCTCGGGGGTGCGTTCCATGGCCGGACTCTGACCGGGGTTGACGTATACGTCAAGGGGAGGCGGTCTACGTCGGCCGCTTGCGGCAAACGTCACCGAGCGGTAGCTTGCGACGGTCATGGCCGAGTCCCCGCAGAGCTTCGTTCGCGCGCACCGCGAGGGCGCGACCGGCGAGGTCTGGGGCATCGGCGAGCTGGCCCGCGAGCTCGACACGACGGCGCGCGCGATCCGCTTCTACGAGTCGAAGGGCCTGCTCGACCCGCAGCGGGTCGGGGCCACGCGCGTCTACGGCCGGCGCGAGCGGGCGCGGCTCCAGCTCATCCTCCGCGCGAAGTCGCTCGGTCTCTCGCTCCGCGAGATCAAGCGCTACCTCGACCTCTACGGCGAGCGCGGCGAGGGCCGCTCGAGGCAGCTCGAGATGGTCGTGCAGCGCACGGGCGAGATGATCGCGGAGCTCGAGGCCAAGCGGGCCGAGATCGACAAGACCCTCGCGGAGCTGCGTCACATCCGGCGCGAGAGCCAGAAGACGCTCGACGCGCGCGAGGACTGAGCGACCGCCGCGTGATACGAACCGCGGATGCGACGCTGGAGCCTCTGCCTTCTCCTGGCCTTTCAGACCGCCTGCGGGGGTGACGCCCCTCCGCTGGACGGGGGATCTCGCGACGCGGGCGGCCTCGACGCAGGGAGCTCGGACGCGGGCAGCTCGGACGCGGGATCGGGTGACGCTGGCCTCGCAGACGCTGGCTTCGAAGACGCGGGCCTCGAAGACGCGGGCCCCGAAGACGCTGGCGTGATCTCCGACGCCGGCCGCGACGCCGGCCCCTCCCTCACGGGGCCCGTCCAGTGCCGCGACGACGGCGACTGCGGCGGCGCCAGCGGCTCCTGCAACCGCGCGGCGCCCGGGGGCGTCTGCAACGGCTGCGGCGTCGACGCCGACTGTCCGACGGGCACCGAGTGCTCGCCCTTCGGCGCGTGCGTCCGCGCGTGCGGATCCGACGCCGACTGCAACGCGGGCTTCCGGTGCCTCGGCTCGGGCCGCTGCGCCATCCGCTCCTGCAGCGGCGACGCGGACTGCGGCCCCTACGTGTGCGGCGCCAGCGGCCAGTGCGAGCGACCGATGTGCGAGGCGAGGCCGTGCCCTTCGCCGCTGGTGTGCGCGTCGGAGCGCTGCGTCGAGCCCTGACTCAGCGCCGGTCGCGCCGGAGCGGGTGGTCGGCCGGGACCTGCACGAAGATCAGCCGCCGGCCGTCCGGATCGCGGGCGCGCAGCTCGCGCAGGCCCCACGGCTTGTCGACCGGGGGCTCGTCGATGGGCACGCCCTGGCCCTCGAGCCGCGCGTGGGTCGCGTCGACGTCGCGCACCTGGATCCAGAGCTGGGTCGCGTCCGTGGCGGTCGCGTCGGCGCGGCCGGAGATCTCCAGGAAGCCGCCGCCGAGGAAGTAGACGACGCCTCCCGAGAACTCGCGGTAGACGGGCAGCTCGAGCGTCTCCCCGTAGAAGCGCCGCGTCCGCTCCGGGTCGCGGGGGCGCAGCAGGATCCGGCTCTGAAGCACTTCCATGGTCGGTCAGTAGGCTACCCCGAGCTTGCGGTACACGAAGTGGAGGAGCCAGGCGGGGCCGATGAGGAGGAACGTCAGGTCATCGAGGAAGGACGGCTTCTTGCCCTCGATCTTGTGGCCTATGAACTGCCCGATCCAGGCGAGCACGAAGAGCGACAGCGCGAGGCCCCAGAGGGGGAGGGTGCTCGCGAGGGCCGTGGACTCGTAGCCGACGATGAGCGCCGCCGACGTCGCGGAGAACACCGCGAGCCCGGCCGCCAGCGGCGGCGACAGGTAGACGTAGTAGGCCAGCGCGCCGGCGAGGGTCAGGGTCGCCCAGTTGAGCAAGGGGAGGGCCGAGAACGCGTCTGGCGTCGGGATCGACCAGAGGAGCGCGATGACCGTCCACACGATGACGGGCACGCAGATCCAGTGGATGCGCTCGTTGGTGTCGTTCTGGTGGCTCTCGCCGTAGCGGGCGAGCAGGTGGTCGACGGGGCGGGTCGAGGCGGGGGTGAGCGTGGCGTCGGACATGGGCCTGTCTCCTGGTGGAACGGCTGTTAGGTGACAGGTGTAATGTGACGTCCGTCGCTCGTCAAGCGGTATGCTCCCGCCGTGCCGCCCAAGCCCCGCTACGACCGCGAGACCGTGCTCGACGCCGCCCTGGAGGTGGCCCGCCACGACGGCCTCTCCGCGGTGACCGCGCGCTCGGTCGCCAAGCGCCTCGGCGCCTCGACCGCGCCCGTGACCAGCTACTTCGACAGCATGGAGGCGCTGAGCCGCGCGGTGGTCGAGCGCGTGGTGGCCACGCTGGTCGGGCGCATCGCCGATAGCGCCTCACGCATGAGTGGCGACGACCCGCTGCACGTGGCCGCCTTCGCCATGGCGCGCTTCGCGGCCGACGAGCCGCGGCTCTACGAGGCCCTCTTCCTCGTGCCGCACGCCACGCCGCCGGACTGGGTCGCGCTGCGGCGAGGCTTCGCGGAGGGGCTCGGCGAGACCGCGCGCTACGCAGGGCTCCCCAGCAAGGCGCGCGACGCGGTGGCCTGGCGCGCTTCGGTCGTCACCCACGGCATCTGCATCGAGGTGTGGTCGGGGCGGTGGGCCAAGACCTCGGACGCCGCCCTGAAGCGCCTGGTCGTGGAGCTCGTCGAGCCCGTCATCGCTCGCTTCCTGGACGAGCGGGCGTAGACTCTGGCCTCCGATGGAACACCTCGACGTCCTCATCGTCGGCGCCGGCATCTCCGGCATCGGCGCCGCCTATCACCTGCAGACCCTCTGCCCGGGGCGGACCTACGCCGTGCTCGAAGGCCGCGAGGACATCGGTGGGACCTGGGATCTCTTCCGCTACCCGGGCATCCGCTCGGACTCGGACATGTACACGCTCGGCTTCCGCTTCAAACCGTGGAAGGAGGAGAAGGCCATCGCCGACGGGCCGGACATCCTGAAGTACCTGCGGGAGACGGCCGAAGAGAACGGCATCGACGAGCACATCCGCTTCTCGCACCACGTCACCCGCGCGGCCTGGTCGAGCGAGAGCGACACGTGGACGGTGGACGTGCTCGACAAGCGCAGCGGCACCGAGTCGACGTTGACGTGCAACTTCCTCTTCATGTGCACCGGCTACTACGACTACGACGAGGGCTACACGCCGGACTTCGCGGGCATGGACCGCTTCGGCGGGCGCGTCGTGCACCCGCAGAAGTGGACCGAGGACATCGACTACGAGGGCAAGCGCGTCGTCGTGATCGGCAGCGGGGCCACCGCCGTGACCCTGGTGCCCGCGCTCGCGGAGAAGGCGGCGCACGTCACCATGCTCCAGCGCACCCCGAGCTACGTCGTGACCGTGCCCGGGGAGGACCCCGTCGCGAAGCTGCTCCGCCGCCGCCTCCCGCCCGCCGCGCACTACCGCGTGATGCGCTGGAAGAACGTGCTCGTCAGCCTCGGCCTCTACACCGCGTCCCGCAAGGCGCCTGGCAGGATGCGCGCGCTCTTCAAGAAGGGCGTCCAGAACGAGCTGGGCGAGGACTACGACGTCGAGACGCACTTCGACCCGCCCTACGACCCCTGGGATCAGCGCCTCTGCCTCGTGCCCGACTCGGACCTCTTCCGCGCCATCAAGAGCGGCGACGCGAGCGTGGTCACCGACCACATCGAGACCTTCACCGAGAAGGGGCTGAAGCTCCGCTCGGGCGAGGAGATCGAGGCCGACATCATCGTCACCGCGACCGGGCTCAAGCTCTGCTTCATGAGCAACATCGCGCTCAGCGTGGACGGCGAGGCCATCGAGCCGAAGAAGCTCTGGACCTACAAGGCGATGATGTTCAGCGACGTCCCGAACCTCGCGCTCTGGTTCGGCTACACCAACGCCTCGTGGACGCTGAAGGCCGACCTGACGAGCGAGTACGTCTGTCGCCTGCTCAACCACATGAAGAAGCACGGCCAGACGCGCTTCGTGCCGCGGGCCAAGGACCCGACGCTCGAGGAGCGGCCCTTCGTCGACCTCAGCTCCGGCTACATCGAGCGCGCCCAGGGTGCGCTGCCGAAGCAGGGCTCCAAGCGCCCCTGGCGCCTCCACATGAACTACATCCTCGACGTGCTCAGCATCCGCTACAGCCGGGTCGACGACGACGCGATGGAGCTGCGCTGAGTGCTGGCGCGCCCGCTGACCGAGGACGCGTACGCCCCCTACGGCGCCGTGGTCGAGGCGAAGGCCGCCCCGCCGCGTGAGGCCAACCACGGGCGCGCCGAGGCGTGGGACGACCTGGCCCCGCTGGTGAACGCGCGCCAGGGCGCGAGGCCGACGGTGTCGCTCTTCCGCTGCGCGCCCCTCGAGGGGACGCGTCTTTCCGTGCGGCGGCTCGAGCGCCACGCCCACAGCACGCAGCTCTTCGTCCCGATGAACGCGCGCCGCTACCTCGTGGTCGTCGCGCGCGGCGGCGAGACGCCCGATCTGTCCACGCTCGCCGCGTTCGTCGCCTCGGGCACCCAGGCCATCACCTACGCGCCAGGCGTCTGGCACCACCCGATGGTCGCGCTCGACGCGCTGGTCGACGGGCCGATCGACTTCGTCAACTTCATTCACAGCGACGGAAGCGCCGCCGACTGCGACGAGCTGGCCTTCGACCCGCCCTGCGCCTCGGTCGAGCTGCCCTGAGCCGCCGCCACCGTCCCGTCGATGGCCTCCTCGAGCGTGACGCCCACGTCGGGGAAGCGGGCGCGGAAGCGCGCGTCGTCGACCAGGAACGGCCGGTCCCACTGGTAGAGCGTCTCGAGCAGCTCGCGGAACAGCGACGCGAAGGGCCAGAGCAGCCACAAGGCCAGGCGGCCGAGGCGGCGGGGGCGCGCGGTCACGCCGAAGCGCGCGCCGATGCGGGCGTAGAGCTCGCGCGGAGACACGACGTGCACGGGGAGGTGGAAGACCTCGCCCTCGACGTCGGGCGCGTCGCCGAGCCGCGCCAGCGCCTGCACGACGTCGTCGGTGAAGCTGAACGCGTGCGGCGCGTCGGGATCGCCGAGCGCGAGGGGCCGCGCTCCCGCCGCGATGCCCTGGACAGCGGCGGGGGAGACCAGCGCCTCGTCCGCGTCGGGCCCGAAGAAGTCGCCGGCCCGGCCCACCACGTAGCGCAGGCCACGCGCGTCCCGTGCGCGCTCGAGCATCTCTGCGCATCGCGCCCGGACCCGGCCCTTGCGGCCGCTCGCCGCGAGCCGCGTCGCCTCGGTCCGCGCGCCCTCCGTCGGGCCGTACGCGTAGAGGTTGTCGAGCACGACCAGGCGGGCGTCGTTCGCGAGCGCCGCGTCGATCAGCGCCTCCATCATCGCGGGGAGCTCCTCCTCCCAGGCGCGGCGCCGGTACGCCGACGGGTTCATGCAGTGGTAGAGCGCCGCGGCGCCCTCCGAGGCCCTCCGCGCGAACGCCGCGTCACGCGCGTCGCCGCTCACCACCTCGTGCTCGCCCACGGGGCGCGCCGACCGCCGCACCACCCGCACCGCGTGACCGCGCGCGGCCAGGGCGTCGGCCAGTCGAGGGCCGATCTGTCCGGCGCCGAACACCACGTGACGTGAGCGGGATCCATTCGAGACGTTCTCCATGAGTGACCTCCTTCGGTTCGAGCTCACTCTGCGGTCCGGAGTCACATGTCACCAATGCATTGATGTCATAGAGTGCATGCGTGAGCGTCATGTATCTGGCCGGCCTGGATCTCAACCTGCTCCTCGCGCTCGATCGTCTGATCGCGCACCGCAGCGTCACCGAGGCGGCGCGGGCCCTCGGGGTCACGCAGCCGGCGATGAGCCGCACCCTCGGGCGCCTGCGCGACGCGCTCGACGACCCGCTCTTCGTGCGGGAGGGGCGCGCCCTCGTGCCGACCCCACGCGCCCTCGCGCTCGCGCCGAAGGTGACGGCCGCGGTGCGCGCGGCGGCGGCGGTGTTCGAGCCGGACGCGCCCTTCGACCCCGTCGCGGAGCGCGGCTCCTTCACGCTCGGCATGGGCGAAGAGACGCAGCGCGCGTTCGCGCCCGCCATTGTCGCCCGCCTCTGGGCCGACGCGCCCGGCCTGGATCTGCGGTTCCGGCCGCTCTCGGTGCGGAGCGTGGAGGAGTCGCGCCGCGGCGAGCTGGATCTCGCGCTCGGGCCGGACCTGTCGGCCCTTCCTCGCGTCGCGAGCGGCGGCGTGGACCTGAGCGAGCTGGTGCAGCGCCCGGTCTACGAGCGCCGCTTCGTCGTCGTCTCGTCGCCCGCGCACCCGCGCCGCCGGCTGGGTCTGAAGACCTTCGCGCGGCTGCCGCACGTCGTCGCCGGCCCCGACTCGAGCGGGCGTGGCTTCATCGACGACTACCTCGAGGGCCACGACCTCGCGCGCCGGGTCGCGGCCGCGGTCACCACCTTCGACGCGGCCGCGGCGCTCGTCGCCGAGAGCGCGCTCATCGCGACCTTGCCGGACGACGTCGTGCGGACGAGCCCGCGCCGCCTGGTCACGGCGCCGCCGCCGGTCCCCATCCCGCCCGTGCCGATGCTGCTGCTGTGGCATCCGCGAGACACCACCGACGCGCGGCATCGCTTCGTGAGGGAGCGCGTCGCCGAGGCCATCCAGAGCGCGCTCGGCGCCCGGTGAGCGCTGCCTTCCAGCGGTGGCCCGTTGGCCTCGCGTGCACTTCGAACGGGGCGGGACCCATCTCTCGCTGACTTGGATCGGCGACGGGGCTGGTGCGGACCGGCTTGCTCATCCTTCGCGGCGCGCGCGCAGCTTGTCGAGAATCACACTTGCCGGCGCGCTCTGGCCCGCTTGCGCCTGTTGAAGGCTCCGATCGATGGCCGCATGCAGAGCCGCACGCTGCTCGTCGTCGAGCACGAGATCGACCACGGTCCCCTCCGGCAGCTCTGTGGGGGCGTCGACCACGAGCCGCCCATTTCGCACCGTCCCTCTGAGCGCCATGACCCCAGCGTATTGCCAACCTGACGATACGACCAGTGGGGCCTACTGCGCCGGAGCGCGTGACGATCGCCGGCCCGAGACGGGGCTCGACTGGCCCCTCATTCCGGGGGCGGCCCCGGACCCGCCCCATCGCGGCCCCATCGCGACGCGTTTGCAGCGTGCATCGGGGCCTCCGCGCGCGGACTTCCTGGTGAACTCGGCAAAAACGCCCTCGTCCCGCGTTTTTGCGGCGAAGTCGCTCGAAAATTCGAGCGCTAGCGCGTTCCAGGTCGCGCAACGCTCGAGAATCACGGGGGAGAGGCGAACGCGGACGAAGAACTCCGGAGAATCGAGCCGCGGAGCGAAAGCCAAGCTCAGAATCCTCGAAAATCGCAGCGACTTCGCGTTTGTGTATCTTCGAAGCTACAAGAATCGACGCGCGGCTCAGTTTTTTCTCGGATTCTCGTCCTCAAACGACGCCCAGCGCAGTTTGAAATGCGGCCGCGCACCTGGGAAGACACGCTCCAGTTCTACAAGTCCGACGCCCGAGTGGGAACGACGGGCGCCGGCGAAAACGGCGCGAAGCTGGCTCTGGCTCGCTGATGAGGCGTGCTCAGAATCGCGCAGCCGCCCCTCGCCGCCGGTGTCCGCCACCCCTCCGCCTGCCACCTCCGCCGACTCGGCGCCCTAAACACCTGAGATCACGTCGCGCACGTTCGGACCTCGGCTTGCAGTGGTGCGCTCGCGTGCCGCCGCCGCGAGGGACCCGGCCAGACCGAAGCACGGATCGCTGGGGTCCGCGCGTTCCGTCCTGGGGAGAGCGCGCCGTCCCTCGAGTGCGGGATCGCGACGATTGGGTTGGAGCTCACCGTCTCACGATTGGCAACGGCTCACCGCCACGGGCGTCGTACCAGCGCTCGAGCGCGTCGAGGTGGCTCTCCTTTCGACCGACGTCACCGGCCACCTCGCGGCCGCAGCTCGCGCACCGGGAGATGTGCGGCTCGAGGCGCGCTCCGCAGCCCGAGCACTCGGGCGAGTGTCGGAGGAGCGAGCGGCCGAGGTAGAACCCGCCTACCGGACCGATGGGCAGCGCGAAGCATGCCCAGGCTCCCCACGTCTTGTCGATCACCAGCACGGCGAAGAGCAGGAACATGGACACGAAGCCGCCGATCATCCCCAGCGCGAGCCCTCGCTCGGGACGGTGGCGGAACACCGGCTCGCGCTGCGTGAGCGAGCGGAGCGGCTCGTCGTCCCAGGCGTCATCGTAGCGCGGCGCGGACCGATTCGTTCTCCATCGGTCCCGCTCGGGCGGCAGCGGCGCGCACGCCGGCTCCCTCGGCGCCGGCCAGTGGGTCGGCAGCTCGAGCGCGTCGATCAACGCGTCGCGCTCACCCGCGAGCTCCTTCATGAAGCGCGAGAACAGCGCGCGCTGGTTCGCGCCGAGGTGCTTGCGCCACCGCTCGAGCACGGCGGGCGGGATCTCGCGGACCACCGCCTGGACCGCGAGGAGGTAGCACGCCTCTTCCGGCGCGAGGTAGCCGATGCGGCGGTGCTCCCAGCGCGTGACCGCGAGCGATCCCTCCAGCCCGCCGTTGGCACGGTACCGGTGTGAGCCACACGCCGCGAGGAGACCGAAGCCGAGGTCGAACGCGGTCAGCGCGATGTCCATCTCGGTGGGTTCGATCCACTCGGCCTCGACAAGCTCGTCCGAGGTCTCGTTTCCCCAGCCGTCGAGCTGCGCCACCACCCACGCGACCTCGTGGGCGAGCACGAACGGGACTTCGTTGGCGGGGCCGAGCGAGTCGAGCGTGAGCACGACCAGGTCGCCCTCGAACCCGACGAAGCACTCCGTGGTCGGCATGGGCTCGTCGTCGAACGCCTCGCCGCGCACCTCCACCTGGAGGTATTCGTGCTCCGCGTGCACGAGGAGCCGCCGGGCGATGGTCCGGACGCCCTCCGGCCCGTGCTCGTACGCGTCGGGAAAGAAGCGCTCGTCGGGCTCGACGATGGGCGCGGTCAACCAGTCGAGGTCGAAGCCGCGATCGAAGTGCGCGGAGAGCTCCGCGAGCAGCCAGCGTCGCTCGTCGTCGTCGAAGACAGGCGGGGTCTCCTTCGGTGCTTGCATGGTTCTGAGGCGCATGCGCGAGAGCCTAGGCAGCTCTCGTGCGTTGACCGCTCGCGAGCCCTCGCACCGCAACCCCGCGAGAAGCAGCGGTTTTTCGTTCGTTTCGAGATCGCGTTCAGCTTTCTGCGGGTGGAGAAGGCTGGGCATGAGACCGGAACCGGAGCGTCCGACAGCTATCTGTGCGGCGAGTGTAGGAGTCTTGGGGCGTGAGTGTGTGGTCGGTGGCCAACGACGACACGGCCGCGGCGGACTCCTTCGAGCGGGAGTTCGCCGCCGCTCCCGAGTCTGGAGTGGACGCTCGGCCTCCGCCGCGCTTGGCATCGGGCTGGACGGGGCGTCGCGATGGGTCGGTGTCGCGGGCGGGCTGGGCGGTGTTCTGCTGGCCGCGATTGGGGTCGCGGGGGTGTACCACCACGCCGGACCGATGGGACGAGAGGGCACCCGTCGGCCGGCCTCCGCGCTGGGTGCCATCGCGGGGGCGCTCGGGGCGATTCTCGCGACCAGCCTGGCCTGCTTTCTCGCGCCATGGATCCTTCTTCCGAACATCGCATCGGACCGCTCCGCCGGGAGCATCGTCATGGCCGCGCTGGTCACCTCGGTGCTCCTCTCACCCGTCCTCGGCGCAGCCTCCGCCGCGTGGGCCGGGGCCTTCCGGCTGGGGAACCGCGCGCCGGGCCGTGTGGCGCCACCTTCGTTGAAGCGGGGCGCGCTCCTCGCGGTCGCCTTTGCGCTCGTGCCATACGCGCTCTGGAGCGTCTTCTCGATCGTCTCTGCCCCCTGAACGCGGGGGTTGGCAGGGCCGCCCAAGACCTGAGAGCGAAAGAGGCGCGGCGAGACCCAAACCGAGTCGGCGCGCTGACGTGCCGAGCTGTCGCTGTTGGGCGGTCGCATGCACGGAAAACATGTGGTCGAAGATAAACAAACGACTTGCGGGAACGAGTGTTCACTCTAAGTGCCTTGCATGGGGGCATCATCGAACACGGTCCGTCGGCCGACACCTCTCGCCAGGTGGCCGACGAGACTCTCAGGAAGCTCGGGCGCCTGCGCGCGGCGAGCGACTTCGAGCTCTGCCAGTGGTTCCTCTGCGGCTTCCGCCTGAAGGTCCACGACCTCTACGGCTTCGCGAGCTTCCGCGAGTACGCCGAGCGCTGGTTCGGCTGCTCGGGCCG